>CAZDLH010000009.1:0-14845 GCA_964505925.1 uncultured Burkholderiales bacterium | reverse complement strand
GGATCTCCCCGCTGCCCGCTCGGCGGTGGTGAATGCTAACGCTGGTATGGTGAACGAGAACCCGGCCGAGGTACCTTTCCCAGTGGCCCTCGGTCACGGTGCAGGTGGCGGTCTACTACCGACCGTGCCCGAGTTCTTCGCAGCCGTCGTGCCCCCGCCGTTCAACGCGGCTCCGAACGCCTCCATCGGCAGTATCTGGCGCGGCTCGGTCGAAGCTCCCGTCTTTCGTGACGATAGCTATAACGGCTACTGGACGAACCCCCCGGCTCAGACGGGAACTCAGAAAGTCCCTTTTCTCCTAGCCTTGCCCGACGGACCCGGACCGTTCCCGACCGCTATCTTCCAGCACGGTATCACCTTGAATAAAGGCGCCGCTCTGGTACTGGCCAACGCCGCTAACAGCCAAGGAGTGGCTCTGATCGCCATCGACCTCGAGCTCCACGGCGACCTGAAAGCCGAGGGCTTCGAGGACGGCGACGGCTTCATCAACCTGGTCAACCTGCGGAACAGCCGCGACAATATCCGCCAGTCGGTGGTGAACCTGTACGCGCTGACCCAGGCCATCGTCTCCGGGCAGAGCGCCCTCGACGGCGGTGACGCACCGCTGTTGGCACCGGTTCCGCCGCTCTTCGCCGGCATGTCGCTGGGAGGCATGGTCGGTACCGCTTACGTCGCCACCGAGCCCAATGTGACGCGCGCCGTTCTGAACGTACCCGGTGCGCGCATTTTCCCGCTGCTCACCGAGTCGCCCACCTTCGGGCCGGTCGTGCTCGAAGGGCTCGCGGGCGCCGGAGTTCAACCCGGTACGGCTCAGTTCTTGCAGTTCGGTCTGATCGCTCAGACCGTGGTGGATGATGCCGACCCGGCCAACTACGCTAAACACGTTCTCGACGGTGACCTCCGCGGTGGCGAAGGCCTGGATATCCTCCAGCAGCTAGCCCTTCTAGACCAAGTGGTCCCGCCGTCTGCCCAGTACGACCTGGCCAACCAGTTCAGCCAAGCTTCGGTGGCCGCCGGCTTTAGCCAGGTGGACGCTAAGCAGCCCCTGCCGAGCCTACCCCAGGTGAGCTCGCCGTACGAAGGTCCCGGACTGTACGAGATCTTCGCCGGTCACGGCGGTCTGCTGAACCCGGCTGACGGTCCTACCGTGCAGATCGTGACCCAGATGCTGGCCTTCCTAGGGCTCGGGAACATCATCGACCCGGGCTTCCCGTTGGAGCAGTCGACGCTGGGGCGTAGCCTCAACGCCGATGAGATCGAAGCCTACCGAAGAGCCGTCTCCTTCTAAGGCGATAAGCTCTCGAGTCTCGGCTTTGAGCCGAGACCTCGGCGGGTCCCGCTCGATGCGATTCGAGCGGGGCCCGCTTCTCTTTTTGCCACCGGAGTTTTGTCGACGGAGTTTTGCTGGTGGAGTTTTGTCGGCGGAACGACCGCTGCGTGATCAAGGGCTGTGGGGGGAGACGATCCGAAAGCGTGGCGCCCCCTCGGTCCCCGCGGTCAGCTCGGAGGACGGCAGTTCCACGAGCAGCGGAGCCTGCACCTCCATGGCCGGAGCGAGGCGCTCGAGGAGCAGGCTGTCCGCGACCCCGGCCCCCCACAGGAGCGCGGCTTCGTAAAAGCGGCTAGCGAGGCTGGGCGGGTTCGATGAGGTGTCCGCCGGGAGGTGGGCCGAGCCCATCAACTGGGAGGATAGCCCGCAGGACCTGAGCTGTCGTTTGAGCTCGCCGAGGAGCTCGGGGTCGCGGCTCAACGGCATCAGGCGATAACCCCTGCGGGCGAGCTCCAGCGGAGTCTCCCAATCGGGGGGCTGCCATAGCAGAAGGCGGCTGCCCGGCCGCACCCGTTGGAGCAGTCCGGGGAGCAGTTCGACCCCGTCGGGCTCAGGCTTGTCCGCGGGTGATCTCATCGAGCAGGTCGGTCGCTTGATAGACCTTCTCGAGGGCTTCGAGCTTGGCCCGGATATCCACGGAGATGGCCCGGGCCACGGTGTCCTCGTAGACGAAATCCAGCTCCAGCGACTCGACGTTCCCGTCGAAGATCAGCTCCACCAATCGACCGTCGCGGTTCACTACCCGTGAGCCGGAGTTCTCTCCGGTGATGTCGAGGGTGCTGAAGAAGTTGAACGGCGTGTCGAGGTCCCGGCGAACCTCCACCCGGTCGAGCTCGGTGTCCCGGAGCAGCGACAGGGCCCGCTTTCCGGGGGACTGACCGGCCGGCACGCGCTGTACCAGCGGGTCGTCGGCGCCTCGGATCTCGGTGAGCCTAGCCAGGGAGTCGGCCAGCTTCTCGGCTTCGGAGATAGGGCGAAGCACGAGGTCGGACTTTAGGCTGCAGCGGCCGCGACGGCGGCTGCCAACGCCGGGTTGGCCAGCGACTCGCGACCCCGGCTTCGGAGCCCCTCCGTAAAGTCTACTCGGTGAGCCATCTCGGGAAAGTCGATCAGCGGGTTCCGATTCCCTTGCAGCTCTTCGATGGCGACGTTACGGTGCTTCTCGTACAGAGTGACGGGGTTGTCCCGGTGCCACTCCATCAGCATGTCGACATCCTTGGAGTCGTAGTTGCTGATGGTGTTCGGATATCGCAGCAGATAATAGAGGGTAGCGCGAGCTACGGCGCCTTTCCCGCCTACCGGTTCGAAACCCTTATTACCACCGATCACTTGACCGCAGTCGTCACGCCACTGGTCTCGGACCTTGGCTTCGGCGAAGGGGTAGTTCGAGCGCATGCTGTTGCAGCGCATGTTGCAAGCGAAGAGATGGTGTAGATCTCCTCGGTCCGGCTGGCGTCTACCGAACCAGGACTGAGGCACCACGTGTTCGCAGTTGAAAGCTTGATCTTGCTGATCCAAGGCGAAGGCGGTGGCCGCAGCTTCCGGGCTCAAGGCCGCGGCGGCGAAGACCAAGGCGGACTCGGCGAGGCGCTCGTCTTGACCGATCTGCCAGTCCTCGATGATGGCGGTGGCCGGGTCCATGGCCTCGGCCGAGTAGATCGAGCGAAGCTGGCCGTCCGGATGGAGATCGACCCAGGGATAGAGATAGACCGAGGGTCGGTACGGTAGAACTTTTTCGTGGCTGCCTTTGGTCTTGTTGGAGAGTTGGCCGAACAGCTCTTTCGGGTCGGCCGACCAGTCGATCCCTTGGTAGTACTCGGTCTTGAGGGCTGAGTCGGCAGCCTCGTTGTAGTACTCTCGCTCGGAGAAGCCCTGCAGCTCCGACAGCGCTTGGGTGAGGCCGACCTCGCTCAAGGGGGAGCGGCGGGGTCCTTCGGGCGAGGCTTCGGAGACCACCGGCTGACTCGGGGCCGGACAGCGGCCCGTCAGGCAGACCTGCTCTCGAGGACCGCTCTGTGCGCCGTTGACCTCGGCGGCAGGGGAGCCGTTAGCGTTGGGGCTGCTCACGGTGGAGAGGGAGCGGGAGGTCTGCGGCTGTTGTAAGCGAGAGATCTGCATACCCTCAGTATAAGTAAGGAGAGCGATCGGCATGTTACAGGTTTGTGACACTCTAACGAGTGCGAACGTTTCAGAGTTTTTTCACGGACTCCGCGTAATCTTGTAACAAGCGGAGGTGGACCCTCCGAAAGCAGACGAAGGAGAACCGCAATGCTCGTGACCGAACGGATCGTGACCAGAGGACCGCTACCGTTTCGAGCGCTCTCCCGCCGTCTGTCGGAGCGTCGCCGCCTAGGGGCGGCCGCAGTTCACTGCTGGAGCCGGAACATCGCTCCGTGCGAGGTTTCGATCATCGAGGCCGACGACCGCGGAGCTCGGCTTCTCCTGCCGCGTCAGACCCGCCCGGGCGAGGTGATCTCGGTGAGTTTCAGCGACGGCTTGGGACACTACCGCACCGTGAAGGCTAGGGTCTGCTGGGTCCACCCAATGCAGTGGACTCAACGAGTGGTGGCCGGGCTGGCCTTCGAAGAGGCGCTCGAACAGCTCGCTTGAGCTCTACTTACGGTAATCTACGTTTTTCTAATCCAGGCCGTTGGCGCCGGGTGGTCCCGGATCCCAGACGGCTTTTTTCTATGTCCGTCTTTGGCTGAGTGCCAGAGGGGCATCCTGTAGGATAGCATCCTTAAGGGCGGCGATCGGTATCTTCCCCCGGTACTCTCGGGATAGGCCGACAGTACCTCCCAGAGTGTCGGCCCAGAGCGAGGTCTGGGCTACTATGAGCCTATGAGACAGCCGGTCTCAGGAGGTAACAATGGAACATCAAGGTACAACAGTGGAGCGAGACGTCGTGATCGACGACAACGGCCCCCAAGAAGTTGTTCGGAAAACGTCCGCGGCTTACGAGCCGTCCGACAAAGAGCGCTCGCTGGCCAGGGTCGAGCGGTTTCGCTCAGTGGGGAACTGGATCATCGGAGCCGTCTGTGCCCTCCTGGGAGCGCGGGTCCTACTCTACCTGTTCGCGGCGAACCCCGATGCCGGATTCACTCGCTTTATCGAGTCGGTCACGGCGCCTCTGGTCTCGCCCTTCGTCAGCCTCTTCGGAGAGCCCGCTGTAGGAGCAGCGGTACTCGATACCGCTGGATTGGCGGCCCTCATCGTCTACCCGATAGTCGGTTACGGTCTCGTTAGCCTCATCAAGATGCTGACGGCCCCGTCGGATCCGACAGGCCACGCCTACCAGTAGTCCGTAGCGACGGAGCCCCAACTACTGAATCGTTTCGAGGTCGAGCCCTCCCCTCCCTAAGGGAGCGTTTGGGAACCGGCCGCACCTCTTCGACTCGACCGCCCACAGACCCACCGTCCACAGTTTTCTAAAACGATCAACACTTAAGGAGAAACCCATCATGTTAAGCTGGTCCCTAACCTTTTTTATCCTCGCCCTCATCGCAGCTATCTTCGGCTTCGGAGGGTTAGCCGGAACCTTCAGTTCCATCGCCCAGATCCTGTTTGGAGTGTTCTTGCTCCTCTTGATCGTCTCGTTTGTCGTCCGCGCCGTTCAAGGGAGATCCGTGGCCTGACCGGCGGCGTGATAGAGCCCGCAGTGCGATCACCCAGCGCCCGAGCCTCTAGGCTCGGGCGCTGGACGTTAGAGCCGAGAAGTTCCCTCGAGCTGTGGGAAGGTGAACTGCGGGCAACGAAACCGATCAGGAGTTCGGTGAGTTTGACCGAATGCGTCTGCGGTCTCATTTATTATGCCAAACTCTTGTCAAACGTCGCGGTCACCCCGTCCGAAGCCGCTCATTGTGGAAGCGCCCCCAGCTAGCCCGACCTTCGGCTGTTCTGCATGTTGCGGCGGGAAACGCCGTTCGAAGGCCAATGGCGCGTCGAACGGTTGGATCCACCACCGAGAACTCGTGTTCGTCGGCCTCAGCGCCGTCTTCTTTTTTGTTTCGTGGATCGGCGAGACCTTCTTAGAGCTAGACCCCGGCCTGGCGCTCATCGGCTATCTGGCCGCCTACTTCTTCGGCGGCTTCGAGGTGGCTCGCAGCGCCATCCCGGCGCTGGCTAAAGGGAAGTTCGACACCGATCTCTTGATGCTCTCGGCGGCTATGGGGGCTGGAGCTTTGGGGCGCTGGGCCGAGGGAGCCTTCCTACTGTTTCTGTTCTCGCTGGGCCACGCGGGGGAGCAGTACGCTATGGATCGGGCCCGATCAGCGATCGACGGACTGGCTCAGCTGATGCCGGATACGGCACTCGTGATAACCGATCAAGGTCTACAGGAGCGACCGGTCGACGGGCTTAGCCTAGGAGAGCTGGTGCTGGTTCGGCCCGGCGACCGGGTGCCGGTCGACGGATCCATCGTGAGCGGCATATCCAGTCTAGACGAAAGCCCCATCACTGGTGAATCGGTACCGGTGCCGAAGGCCGAAGGCTCCGAGGTCTTCGCAGGTTCGGTGAATCTCGACGCAGCCCTAGACGTGCGGGTCGAGAAGCTCGCCGAGAACACTCTGCTGCGGCGGGTGATGGAGATGGTCGCCGAAGCCCAAGCTCGCCGTAGTCCCAGCCAGAATTTCGCCCAGCGTTTCACCGCCCGGTTCGTGCCTGCGGTGCTGATCCTCACTATTGTTACTGCGGTGGTGCCCCCGTTCGTCAGCGCCATGACCTTCGAGCAGAGCGTCTACCGGGCACTGCTACTACTGGTGGCGGCCTCTCCGTGCGCTCTGGCCCTGGGCACGCCCGCGGCGGTCCTGGCGGCTATCGGACGGGCGGCCCGCAACGGGGTCTTGATCAAAGGCGGCGGTCATCTGGAAGCCTTGGGTAAAGTGCGAGTGATGGCCTTCGATAAGACGGGCACCTTGACCCAGGGACGCTTTTCGGTCACCGATGCGGTGGTGGCCGAAGGGGTCAGCGAAGGCGAGCTGTGGCGGGTCGCCGCAGCGGTAGAGCAGAGCTCCAACCACCCTCTGGCCCAAGCGGTGCTGGCCGAAGCGCAGCGTCGAGGTCTCCCCCTAGAGCAGGTGGAGGCCTCGCTGAACGTACCGGGCTCCGGGATCGAAGCCGAGCTAGACGGTCAGCCCGCGCTGGTCGGCTCCTTGAAGCTGTTCCAAGGAGAGCGAGCCTCACCGCTGGCGCCGACCGTTCCCGAAGAGCTGAAAGCGCAGGTGGCTCGGTTGGAGCAGCGGGGGCGGACCGTGATGCTGGTCAGCCTGGGGGACCGGATGTTGGGCGTGATGGCGCTCGCCGACACTCCCCGGAGCACGGCTAAGGCGGCTCTAGCCCGCCTCAAGGAGCTCGGAGTTCAGCGGCACGTGATGCTCACCGGCGACAACGCGCTGGTGGCTGCCAACGTCGGAGAGGAACTGGGTCTCGATGAGGTGCGGGCCAGTCTGCTCCCGGCTCAGAAGGTGGAGGCCATCGAAGGGCTCCAGGCGACCTACGGGACGCTCGCCATGACGGGCGACGGAGTGAACGACGCCCCGGCGCTAGCTACCGCCGATATCGGCATCGCCATGGCCGGGGTGGGCACCGCCGTAGCGCTCGAAACCGCCGATGTGGCGCTGATGGCCGATGACCTCTCGAAGCTGCCGTTCGCCGTGGGGCTGTCCCGACTCTGCCACAGCATTATCGTACAGAACATCGCCATCGCGCTGGGAGTGATCGTCATGCTGGTGATCACCTCGGTGCTGGGGATCATGGAGCTCGGTCTGGCGGTGGTGTTCCACGAAGGTAGCACCGTGCTGGTCGTCTTGAACGCCCTACGGCTCCTGAACTATCGGCTGCCAGAATCTTAAGCGCCGTCCCTTAGGTCTTAGTCGGCAGGGAGGGCGAGGACCGCCTCAAATCGGCCTCGATGGATGCGTCGGGGAACTTCTGGAAGAGTCTAGGGCCGGGTCTTATCTTCGCTGGCGCAGCGGTGGGGGTCTCCCATCTGGTTCAGTCCACCCGGGCTGGGGCCGACTTCGGTCTGGCGCTCTTGCTCTTCGTACTAGCGGCCTGTCTTTTCAAGTACCCCGCCTTCTGCTTCGGGCCGTACTACGCGGCCGCCACCGGGACGAGCTTAGTCGAGGCCTACCGGCGCCAGAGTCGCTGGGCTTTATGGCTCTTTACAGCTTTGACCTTCGCCACCATGTTCAGTATCCAGGCGGCCGTCACCGCTACCACGGCCGGACTGGCGGTGGTACTGACCGGCGGTCTACTCGACACCTTCTGGTTCTCGGCCCTTCTCATCGCCAGCTGCGCTCTCATCTTGGGTGCGGGCGGCTTTAGCTGGCTCAACGGCCTAGTCCGGGTGATGGTGGCGATCCTCACGGTCTGCACTCTGGTGGCCACGGTTTTGGTGTTCGGTCACATCGAGTGGGGGGAGGTGCGGTGGTTTCCCGAGTCGTTCGACCGGAGCACCGTCTTTTTCATTGCCGCCTTAGTGGGTTGGATGCCGTCGGCCGTCGATATCGCAGTCTGGCACTCGATGTGGACCTTGGCTCGAACGGAGCAGACCGATCATAGACCAAGCCCTAGGGAGTCGATGCTCGATTTCAATGTGGGCTACCTAGGGACGGCGCTGCTAGCCGTCTGCTTCGTCTTGATGGGGGCAGGGGTTATGCACGGCCGCGGGGTTTCGTTCTCCGACGCGGCACCGGCCTTCGCTGGACAGGTGATCGACTTGTACGCTTCGACCTTAGGGGAGTGGAGCAGGCCCCTTCTAGGAACGGCCGCCTTCTTTATCATGTACAGCACCATGCTTACCGTGGTAGACGGCTTCCCCCGGGTTCTATCCGGACTCTACCGACGCGTGCTCACCGGTCCAGAGACCCCAGGTGAGGTTTTTGCGAAAACTCCCTACTGGATCGGGATCGCGGTGATCGGTCCCGGTTCACTGGCCATCATCGGGCTGTTTCCCACCTCGCTCAAGGCGCTGGTGGACTTAGCCACCACCATCTCGTTTCTCACCGCTCCCATCCTAGCTTGGTTGAACCACCGCGCGGTTTTCGGACCGGACTTAGACCCAGAGCAACGACCCCCGAGATGGCTCTACTGGCTCAGCTGGGCCGGCTTCCTATTCCTCACTGTTTTCGCTGCCTTCTACATCTGGCTGCGCTGGCTGTCGTAGGGGCGAGCTCCAAGCGCTAGCGCTTCTTTTTGGAGCCGGCCTTGCCGCTTTTCGCCGCCGACTTAACATCGTCGCCCTGCTGCCAGGAGTTGTCTACGGGGGGACGGCCAAAGACGCCTAGAAATCCTAGGATACCTGCGGTGATGAGCCCTAAGGCGATCCACTGACCGATCGGTAGGGGGCCGTACCAGACTCGGTCATCGCGGAAAAACTCGTTGACGAATCGGATACAGCCGTAGCCGCACAGCGTGGTCCAGAGGGCCTGTCCGGCGAAGCGCAGCTTAGGCAGCATGGCGATGATGATCGCCATCAAGATAAGATCGCCGAACATCTCGAAGAACTGAGTGGGGTAGCGCGGACCCAGCGGTTCGCCAGGAGGGAGCGAGCCGGGGGGGTAGGTCAGGCCCCATGGGGCCTCGCAGACCGAACCGTAGCAGCAGCCGTGAAGGACGCATCCGATGCGTCCTATGGCCATCCCCAAGAGCAGGGGGGCCGAGAAGGTGTCGAGCACATTCAGGGGCTGGATGCCTCGTCGCCTCAAGATGATCACCAGTACGATCAAGGGCAAGATGATGCCGCCCAAGATGGTCATGCCGCCTTCGCGGACGTACAAGATTCGGATGGGATCGTTGATGAAGCGGGGAAGGTCCCATAAAACGTAGCCGAGTCGACCGCCGATCAGGCCCCAGATGATCCCCCACATGGCTAGGTTCTGGATGTACTCTACGTCGGCGGGGCCGCGGCGCTTAGCCAGGTAGATGGCTAAGGCGATCGAGGCCATAAAGGCCACGATCAAGACGGCGGAGTAGCTATAGATGGCGAATCCGAACGGTTCGAACAGTATGGAATGCATGGTTAGGTCTCCTAACCGGCCCAACCTTTGTTCGGTTCGCTCAAAAGCCTTTTTTCTCTTAGAGCGCTGAGATTTCGGCCACCAGGGTGCCTACCAAGACGAGGAGTAAAAGCCCGGTGAAAAGTCGACTCAGGGTTCGGTTTTCGATCTTTTGAGCAGCCGACAGGCCTAGGGCTAGCCCGGCTAGAGCCGCTCCCGTGAAACTGGCTAGATAGGGCCAGTTCAGCTCCAGAGCTCGGGAATACCCCAGCAGCCCTACGGCGCTATTGAATGCGATCACCAGCAGGGAGGTCCCGGTAGCCTTTCGCGCATCCAGACCGTATAAGGCGATCAAGGCTGGCACTATCAAGAAGCCGCCTCCCACACCCACTAAGCCGGTGACCACCCCTACCGATATCGCCTTGAACAGTGCGCCTAGGCGACGGGTCTGGCTGGGAGGAGAAGCCTCTTTCGGGGGGCCTGCAGCGGGCGGGTCTGACCGGCTCATCCCCCAGATGGCCCAGGTCATGACCAGCAAGAAGAGCGCCATCTGCACTGTTTCACCCACGAGCAGGCCCAACTGCACCCCTGCCATCGTACCGAGTGAGGCCAAAAAGGCGAAGCCGATGCCGGGAAGCAGAAAGACCCTCCCGTCTCGATAGGCTAGCGCCGCCCCTACGGCGGATACCGAACCCACTACGAGCAGCGCGCCCGCCACCGACTCGGCGACCGAGAACCCGGCCGCGTGGCGAAGGATAGGGACAGCTAAAATGGAGCCGCCAGCTCCGAGTAGCCCTAGCGAGACTCCGATCAACGCGGCCAGGATATAGGCGATGAACATGCACCCTCCGTGCTTCAGTATTCTTTAATCGTCATATTGACAAGTATAGATAAACAGATTTTAATAGAGTTGTAAAGGCGCTTTGCGGCCACTAGAAAAGGAGATGAAGAAGATGCGAAAAGTCGAACCGGTAGAGCTGTACGAACAGCAGAACGACTGCCAACTGATCGATGTGCGAAGCCCGGCTGAGTACCAGCGAGAGCACCTCCCGGGAAGCGTGAATATCCCCCTCGGGGATCTCGAGAGCGCTCTGGGTGAGATCTCCAAGGACGCTCGGGTGGTGCTGGTCTGCGCCTCCGGAAACCGCGCTGCGCAGGCTTGCCGTAGGCTCGAGGAGCACGGGATCGAAACCGAGGTTCTCGAGGGGGGGCTGAAAGCGTGGAACGGTATTGGGCTTCCGGTTCGCAAAGGTCAGGCCGGGGGCGTCTCGCTGGAGCGACAGGTGCGGGTCGTGGCCGGGGCTCTGGCGGGCATCGGCGGGGCTCTAGCTCTAACGGTGCACCCGTACTGGGCAGCCCTCCCGACCTTCGTGGGTTTCGGGCTGATCTTCGCAGGGGTGACCGATACCTGTGGGATGGCCATGCTGATCGCTCGACTGCCGTACAACCGCCGCCGCTCCTGCGATTCCTGTCGCTGAGCAAGACCGACCACCCTCACCGTGACCCTCGGCTCAAGCGGGCCGACTCAGACAAAAACGGAGGAAATCTATGTACTTTGAACGGTTCTACGACGACGATCTCGCCCAGGCCAGCTATCTGGTCGGGTGTCAGAAAACCGGGGAGGCCATCGTGATCGATCCGGCTCGGCAAGTGCGTCCCTACTTAGAGGCGGCCGAACGGGAAGGTCTGACTATCGTGGCCGCCACCGAAACCCATATCCACGCGGACTACATCTCCGGCTCCCGCGAGCTCTCGCGTCGAGTGGGAGCTAAACTGTACCTGTCCGACGAAGGGGACGAAGACTGGAAGTATCGGTTCGCCGGCCCGAACGACCGCTCGGTGAAGGACGGTGACGAGATCGTCTTAGGCGGGGTCCGGCTCAAGGTGATCCACACCCCAGGGCACACCCCAGAGCACATCAGCTTCTTGCTGACCGACACCGCCGCAAGCCTCGAGCCGATGGGGGTGTTCACCGGCGACTTTCTGTTCGTCGGCGACGTGGGTCGGCCCGACCTACTCGAGAAGGCGGCCGGGTTTCGCGATACCATGAAAAAGGGGGCGCAGGTTCTGTACCGCTCGCTGCAGCGCTTCGCCGAGCTGCCCGACCACCTGCAGATCTGGCCGGCCCACGGAGCAGGTTCGGCTTGCGGCAAGGCCTTGGGAGCGGTGCCCACCTCGGTACTTGCCTACGAAAAGCTGGCTAACTGGGCGTTCGCTTGTAGCTCCGAAGAGGACTTTGTCGAGAAGATCCTAGATGGTCAGCCGGAGCCGCCGTACTACTTCGCTGAGATGAAAAGGCTGAACAAGGTGGGTCCTCTCCCGCTTCCGGAAGGGCTGCCCGAAGAGCTGAGCGGCCAGCGGCTCACCGAGCTGCTGGAGAGTAAAGAGCTAGTGGTGGACCTACGAGGGGATGATGCGTTCGCCGCTGGCCATCCTCGAAACGCTCTGTTTTTACCTAAGGGGAGAGCGCTCGCTACCTGGGCTGGCTGGCTCTTGCCCTACGATCGACCCCACTACTTGATCGTCGAGGGTGAGCGGGAGGCTGCTCGGGCTCTCGATGCGCTCCGTTCCATCGGTCTAGACGCCACCGCCGGCCTGTACTGGGCGGACAGCCTAGAAAAGCTCGGGCAGCCCCTGGTGGCGAGCCGGCGGATCGAGGCCTCCGAGCTCGAACGGACCGAGGGTGAGGTGCTCGATGTGCGGGGCGAGAGCGAATGGAAGGAGGGGCACCTCTCCCAGGCTAAGCATCTCTTCGTGGCAACTCTACCCGCGCGGCTCGACGAAGTACCGAAGCAGCCGATCCTGTACTGCGGGACCGGCACGCGCTCCTTGATCGGTTCGAGCATTCTGCAGCGTGAAGGGTTCGACCCGGTGGATGTGCTGGGTGGTTACGCAGCCTTGCAAAAGAGCGAGTCGGTCACCCGATGAGCCGACATCGCCCCAGTATAGAAGCTCTGGACAGCCGAAAGCTCGAATTCGCCTCCGGTATGTTCAAAGCCCTGGGGCATCCCCTGCGGCTCCAGCTGGTGGACCTTCTGGAGCTGCGGGGGGAGCTCTCGGTGGGCGAACTGACCGAGTTGAGCGGACAGCCCCAGCCCACCGTCTCGTTCAACCTAGGAAAGCTCAAGACCTTAGGGCTGCTCGGCAGCCGCCGGGAGGGCACCCAGGTGTTCTACTTCCTGGAGCACGAGAAGCTCCCGGTTCTGCTGGACTGCATTCGGGACTGCCCCCTGGACTGAGTTCGCTCTGCCGGGCCCTCGGGGCTTCTCAGTCGTCGCTTTTCGAGCGCTTGGGCGAGCCGAACGGTAGCCGCTGGGGCAGATCGGCGATGACGAAGACGGTGGTCGCCATCAGCGCCACGCAGTTCTCGAAATCGCGACGATCGATCTTGTCTAAGGTATCGGCTCGAGAGTGGTGGTACCAGAAGTAGCGCTCATCCTTGTGGTGCAGGCCGGCCCCGGGTACGCCAGCTTCCATCAGCGGCACGATGTCGGCCCCACCGCCGGGGGTGATCACCTCCAGCGGGCCGATCCACTCTTCGCACAGACGAGCTGCGCGCTCGAGTATGAGGCGCGCCTGCTCCGGGCCGCTGAAGGAGAAGCCGCTGGGGTTGAAGATGCCGTAGTCGGCTTCGATGGCGAGCACGTGGTTGCGCAGCTCTTGCTCTTGCAGCTGACGATAGGCATAGGCGCCGCGCAAGCCGTTCTCCTCGTTGGTCCAGATCACCATGCGCAGGGTGCGCTTGGGGGTCCAGCCCGCGCGGGCGATCAGGCGCATCGCTTCCCAGCAGACCAACACCCCGCCGGCATCGTCGTGCGCCCCTTCGCCCACATCCCAGCCGTCGATGTGGCCCCCGAAGACCACTACCTCCTCGGGGAACTCCGAGCCGCGGATCTCTACGAGTACGTTGCGGGAGATCGCATCCGGCGCGCTCTCGGATTCCAGTACCAGATGGATCCGGTTGGGCAGCCCCAGACTCTGGCGTCGGGCTAGGTGATCGGCGGTCTCGCGGGAGACGGCGGCGAACGGTATTTTTGGAACCCCGTCGGTGTAGAAGGTCACGCCGGTGTGGGGGGTGTTCAGTGAGAAGTTTCCGATGGAGCGTAAGAGAGCCCCCGCGGCCCCCAAGTCGGCCGCTCGGGAGGCGCCGTCGAAGCGGTACCGCACGGTCTGGGAGTAGGTCGTGAAAGGCGGGTTAAAGAGCACGATCCGCCCTGGGACCTCATCGCTTCGCTCCTCGAGTTCGTGGTAGCTTTCCACCACTAGGACCTCGGCTTTGAGACCCTCGGGTCCGGTGGAGGTCGAGCCGCCCAGGGCGAGCAGATCGTGGAGTTGAGGCTCTTCGGTCAGTAGTGTTAACCGCTCGGTCCCCCGGCGCCAGACCGGAACTGAGACCTCTTGGGTGCGCACCTCGGTGAAGCCGTCTTCCTCTAGTTCGGCCAGCATCCAGTCGATGGCGTCTTCGAGGGCTTGGGAGCCGGAGAGTCGGTGAGGAAAGCGGGTGCACAGCTCCGACAGGCGCTGCCAGCCCAGGTCTTGCTCCCGGGAGGCCTGCACCATCGCTTCGGCCTCGGGCCGGTACTGCTCTGGCTGGGTGCGCGAAGCCGGATCGGCCCAGGTGGGTGCCGATAGTAAAAGCGTGAACAAGAGCGCAAGGAGAAGATCGCCTCGGGCGGCGCTCGCCTTGTTGGAGGTGGAGGTGGGGGTGGGGGTGAGGCCGCCGGAGAGTGTCCTGCGGTGGGCTCCTCGGGGCTCCTGGGCCTTCCGGGTGACGAACGCGAGCGGTTCGTGAGCTGGGCGGGTGGCCAGGGCGGTTTTCGAAGCGCCGAGGCTCGGTGGTCGACTCGACCCGTTCATGTATCACCTTTTCCGCCGGCGATCGCGGGGGGCCTGGAAGACCCGGACTCGCGGTGGCTCCGACCCTCCCGGGTTCCTCAAACCCTGCGAACCGCCCTGCAGGGTGGACCTACGGCGGAGGTCTCGCCCCTCCTGGTTAGAGCGTGCCAGCCTCAGCTCGGACCTCGGCAGGCTAATGCGCGAAGTCGCCCCCCGCACTCTACAAAAGAAGGGCCCCGGCTGCTCGGCGAGCGACCGGGGCCCTGTCTTGTGACAGTGGAGCTCTAGAAGCCGTCGAAAACGAGGTCCGTGAAGATCACGTTGCCGTATATAGCGTCCGAAGGATCGATCTTAGGTTGGAGTACACCGTTGAGGAGTACCACACCCGGAGAGCCGGTACCGCCGATACTTACGTGCATTTCCGGCTCGGAATCGTCTATGGGCCCGAAACCATCGTCGGAGAGGAGCAGCAGCTCCTGGCCGCCGATGCCCGTGCTGGCACCGCCGAAGACCTGCAGGCCGAAAGCGACCGCTGCGTCGTCGATAACGATCTCTTTAGCGTCCACCACGATGGATCCTCCGGCGCCGCCGCCAGCGAAAGAGGCAGGGAGCAAGGTTAGAGTATCGAGATCGAATGCGAAGGGACCGTCGTCGCTACCGAACAGCCCCAGAACGGGCAGGA
>CAZDLH010000008.1:0-14972 GCA_964505925.1 uncultured Burkholderiales bacterium | reverse complement strand
TATCGGCCACCAGCGCCACCGCCTCCGAACTGATCCGGATGGTGAAAGAGCGCGACCTGCCAGCGGGCTGGTCTCGATTCACCGAAGAGCTGATCGACGCCGCCGAACCGGTGAAGTTCGCCAAGGCTTCGATCGCCACCGAGAGAGCCTCCGCGCTGATCGACGGCTTCGTGCAGCTGCTGCGGGAAAGGGGTCCTAGATGAGGCTTCTCCACCCAGAATTTCTGCTGCTCCTACCGCTTCCGCTGCTGTTCTTGTGGTGGTCGAGCCTGGGGCGGACCGCCCAGCGACAGAGCCTCGGGTTTTCCAATCTAGCCCTCCTGGAGTGGTCGGAAGCCGCCGCCCCCTTGCGCCTATCCCGGCGACCGGAGCTTCTGGTGCTGCTGATCTGGGCATGCCTTCTGCTAGGGCTTGCCCGACCGCAGATGGAGGCCGGTCAAAAGCCCCAGATCAAAGAGGGCCTAGACATCATCTTGTGCCTGGACACCTCGACGAGCATGAAGGCTGAAGACATCTTGCCCAACCGCTTCGAGGTGGCCAAGCGGGTCAGCAAGCTGTTCATCCAAGGGCGCTCGGACGACCGCATCGGCTTGGTCGTCTACGCCAACATCGCCTTGACTCAGGTGCCTCTGACCAGCGACCACAACACCTTGATCGCCTTGCTCGAGCACACCTACCCGGGCATGACCCGGCGCGACGGCACCGCCATCGGAAACGCGCTGGCCACTTCGGTGAACCGTTTGAAGGATACCCCGGGGGACTCGAAGGTGATCGTGCTGCTGACCGACGGGATCAACAACGCCGGAGAGCTAGAGCCGACCAAAGCTGCCCAGCTGGCGGCTCAGTACGGGATCCGAGTCCACGCTATCGGCATGGGCTCGGAGCGCGACTTCGGTGGCCTCCCGATGCTCGACCGCGGGATCGACATGGAGAGCTTGCGGTCCATCGCTCATATCACCGGTGGGCGAGCCTTCCGCGCCACCAACGCCCGGGCGCTCGAGGAGGTGTTCGAACAGATCGACCAGCTCGAGACCGTCCAGCGCGAAGAGAAACCGGAGATGCTGTACAGCGAGCTGGCCTCCATCCCGGCCGGGGCCGCGCTGATTTTACTGCTCCTGTACGCGGCCCGGCGCACCCGCGAAAGGGAGGCCGGCCTATGATCCCGCTGGGCTGGCAAGAGATTAGCTGGGGGTGGCTCCCGGGGCTCTCGATGCTGCTGCCCTGGGCGCTGCTGCCCTTCGCCTGGACCGCTTTGCTGCGGGCCTCGGGTATGGTCAAGGGAGGGGGGGACCCGTCCGCCGGGCGGTTCGTGTCGGCCCGGATGCAGCGCCTCTTGGCCAACACCGAAGGGCTCGCCGACGCCACCCGTCGACGGTCGCTTGCGCTCCTTTGGCTGTGCGGGATGGCTATCATCGTAGCCATCGCACGGCCCCAGTGGGGAGCCACCGAAGAGCTCGTCGAGCGCCGAGGACTCGAGCTCGTGATCGCCGTGGACCTGTCCGGCTCGATGCGGGCCCAAGACCTACCCCCCTCGCGCCTAGAGAACGCCCGGCGCGAACTAGCCTTCTTAGTGGAGCGCTTAGAGGGGCACAAGGTGGGCCTGGTCGGCTTCGCCGGGACCGCCTTCATGTTCTGCCCGCTGACCTTGGACACCGACGCGGTCGAGCTCTTTCTCGATGAGATGCGCATCGAGTCTATCCCGGTCCCCGGTACCGCGGTCGGCGAAGCGCTGAGGGTGGCCTTGGGGGCTTTCGAGAACGAGGAGTCCGGCGCGCCTCCGGTGGGCCGGGTGATCCTGCTGATGACCGACGGCGAGGACCACGAGGGCGACCCCTTAAAAGTGGCCCAAGAGGCCGGTCAGCAGGGCGTGGTGATCGACACCGTGGGGATCGGCACCGAGGCCGGCAGCACTTTGACCGACGAGCACGGCCGGACCCTCCGAGACCGGTCCGGCCAGACCGTCGTCTCGAAACTAGACACCGAACTCCTGGAGAGGCTGGCCGAGAACACCGGCGGTCGCTCCTTCCGCTTAGACGGTGAAGACAGCAGTTTCGACCGCTATCCGGAGCTGCTAGAGCGGCGGGAGACCAGGCTCCTAGGGAGCAGCCAGCAGATCGCACGCCAGGAGCGCTTCCCCCTCTTTCTTGGGCTGGCGGCGCTTCTTCTGCTACTTAGTTTTATAGTGGATGAACGGGAGAAACGACGATGAGAGGACTACTCTTGGCTGCCTGGGCAGCGTCTTTCATACTGGGCGTAGCAGCCCCCAGCTGGGCCGTCACCCCGTGGCAAGCCCAGGCCGTGGAGGCCGCCGTCGAGGAGAAGGACTGGCCCCAGGTCGAGGAGCTCAGTCGGCAGCTCTTGGAGACCTCGACCGAGCCCGCAGTCCGGCGACAGCTCCGGTACAACCTGGCGCTGAGCCAGCTGCAGCAGGAGCGCTACGAGGAGGCCGTCGAGGGCTTTCGGGAGGTAGCCAAAGCGGCCGACCGCGAGCTGGCCGGTTCGGCCCAGTACAACCTAGGGAACGCCCTGTTCTCCCAAAAGAAGCTAGACGAAGCCAAAGCGGCCTACCGAGAAGCTCTACTGGCCGACCCCAACGACGACGACGCGCGATACAACATCGAAGTGATCCTGCGCATGCAGCAGCCGCCCGATCACAACGAGCCCGAGCAAGACGAGCAGGATGAGGAGAGCGAAGAGGACGAGACCGAGCAGGAGGACTCCGACCGGGACGAGACCGGGCAAGACTACTCGGACCAGAACGACTCCCAACAGGAGCCCGCGGAGCCCGAGGAGGGCCAAGACCAGCCCGGAGAATCCAGCGAGCAGCGGCCAGGGGAGGCCTCCGAGTCCGAGCAGCAGCAGAGCGGGGAGGGTTCGCCCGACCAGAGCGGGCAGGCCCCAGCCAGTCCAGCCAGCATGACCGCCGAAGAGCGGCAGGAAGCCGCCGAAGAGCTCGAGCGAGCCCGCTTGCTCGAGTACTTCCGTCAGCAAGAGCAAGAGGGGCGCCCCCCGATGATCGCCGCTCCGCAGCCTCCGCCCCCTGGAGGTAAGACTTGGTAGGTTCGGCCCGCAAGCTCGCCGTCTTGCCCCTGCTGCTCATCGCTTGGCTAGCGGGGCCAGCCTGGGCCCAGGCTCCGGAGACCGACAAGGTGACAGTGACCTTGTCTCGGGGGCAGATCGGTCTAGACGAGACCGCTATCCTCACCGTACGCGTGGCCGGACTGACCGGCGGTGTCGAGCTGCCGGACCCTCGCAGTGAGGACGGCGGACTCACCTTCACGTTGGCGGGCCGGAGGATCTCGGCCTCCACCATCAACGGCCGCAGCACGACCGCCACCGAGGTAGACTTTCGGGTCACCCCCGTGCGGACCGGCCGGCACGTGATCGCCCCCTTCGAAGGCTCCATCTCTGGGAAACCGTACCGCACCCCGAGCTTGCGTCTGGAGGTGACCGATGCGGTGGGTGCGGGCAGCGCGACCACTACCGGTCCGGGCTCCAGCGGGCTAAACTTCCCCCCGACGTCACCTCGGGCGCGGGGCCCCGGCTCCCTTCTGCCCGACCTGGACGCCGATCTCTTCCCCCGCGCCCGAGAAGACGACGTTCTTTTGATGGGCGAGTTGGTGCCTCAGAGGGTGTACAAGCACCAGGAGGTGCGGTACCGCCTCCAGCTCTGGACCGCGGTCCGACTCCTGAGCGACCCCCGCTACACCCCTTCTATCCCGGTGGGTTTTCTGCGGGTTCCGTTCGAACAGCAGAGCTATCAGGAGCACCGCAACGGGCGGCTCTACGCCGTCAGCGAAGTGGAGACCGCCTTCTTTCCACTCAACGAAGGGCGCTACGAGTTCCTGCCGGTGAGCATGCAGGTGCACCTAGGGCTGTTCGGAGGGATCAAAGACCTGAGCACCCGCACCGTGAACCTCCGGGTCGATCCTCTGCCCACCGAAGGTCAGCCGCCCAGCTTCACCGGGGCCGTCGGCGAGCGGTTCGAGATCTCGGCTCTGCTCAAGGACCGAACCCTCAAGCTGGGACAGAGCACCGAGCTTTCGGTGAGCATTCAAGGCGATGGGCACCTGGACTTGGTCCCGTACCCCTACCTCCCGAACTGGGAGGGCTTGGACAAGAAACAGCGATCCGGCGCCTCCAACACCCGCGCCGAAGGCGCCAAGGTGGCCAGCCAGCGCACCTACAACTTTCGCCTAAAGCCGACCCGACCTGGAACGTTTCGCCTCGAGGGTCTGTGCCTGAGCTACTTTCGACCTTCCACCGGCCAGTATGAAACGGTGGCAGTCCCGCCTATGACCCTGCAGGTCGAAGGCTCCCTAGACTCCGGCGCTTCGATACTCGACGATGAGCTCGAGGGCGAGATCCCGTCCGAACTGGGCCCCCGCACTGAGCTCGGAGCCCCGCTTCCCCGCGGGGAAGCGCCGCTGTTTCCGGGCTTGGCCTTGAGCCTCGCGGTGGGCCTGTGGCTACTGAGGCCAGGAGCGGGATCTGCGCTCGGGCGCGGGGCGGGTCGCTCTAGAGTCTCCCGCCCCCGCACCTTGGAGGAGCTAGACGGCGCGCTCGGGCAGCTCAGCGGGAGCCCGGATCGCCATAAGCGCAGCCGGGAGCTTGCCGCTCGCGGCTGGAGCCCAGAGCGGATCGAAGCTTTCGAAGCGCTCCGACGCGAACTGGCCGCCCTACGGTATCGGCATCCCGAGGCCGAACCCGAGCGGAGATCGCGACTGCTCGAAGAGGGCTGGAGCCTACTGAAAGGGACTCCCCGATGAAGCGCGCGACGCTGTGGATCGCAGGCCTCATCCTGGCCCTCTTCACCGCCGCGGCGCTCGCCGAGGAGGCCCTCCCCCGCGAGCCGGTGGACCCCATCGAGCAGCGCTACCTCGAGGCCGTCCGGGCGCTGCAGGACGAGGAGCCCCAGAGCGCCGCTCGGCTCCTGCGCGAGCTGCGAGCCCACGGGGTTCAGACCGCCGGGCTCGAATACAACCTGGGGCTCGCCGAACGGGCGCTGGACCGACCGGCTCACGCTCGAGCGGCCTTCGAACGGGCGCTCAGCGCTCACCCCCGGGACCTTCTAGCCCGGCGCAATCTGCGGGCCCTCAAAGCCGAGCTGTCCGAGGAGGTGGCCGAACTCGACGTCCCTGGAGCCCTGTGGTGGACCCGGAGCGAACTGGCGGTAGCGAGCGTGCTGATCGCCCTCGGAGGCTTCGGCTGGTCGTGGAGGGCGCGGCGGCGCGGCGCTGTCGCCGAGCGTCGGAACTCGAGCCTCTGGGGCCCCGTATCCCTGCTGGTGTTCGGGCAGGCCGCCACGCTCGGGCTGTGGCTATGGAGCCCCGCCCCCTCCGAGCTCGCCATCTCGACGCTGGACCGGGCCCCCCTTCTGCAGGCCCCGGACTCCGACCGACCCTTTCGTCAACTCCCGCTGGGTGTGCGCCTGAAGATCGGCCCCGAACAGGGGCACTTGATCCAGGTAGAGCTGGGGGACGGCACCGTGGGCTGGATCCGCCGGGCCCAAGTGGCTCCGCTCCAGCTGCCGCTGCCTAGCGCCCCCTCGGCAGAGGGCAACTAAAAGCGGCCTCAACCCCACAAGAGCTGCCAGAAACGCTCGCGGGTCTCCCGACTGCGGTCTCGATAGGTGATGAACTCCAACGGTCGCTCGGGATCGGCCGTCTCGAAGCGCACCCCCCACAGCGGAGAGAGCTCGGTGGCCAGCATGGCGTAGCGGGCGTCCCCCAAGGTGGCGTAGCGGGCGTCCCCCAAGGCCCCGGGGTCTTGGGGGACCGCTGTCAGATAGCCGTCCGAGAGGCGCTCGAAGCGCAGCAGGTCGCGGTAGAGCCGGGTGCCCTCCAGCTCCGGGTACTCCCGCTCGACGAGGACCAGGTCGGCCCGGCCGCCCTCGAGCACCTCGGCCCCTCGAAAGGGTCCTATCCGGACGGCCACCGCCACCACCTCCCGGGGCACCCCGTCGGAGCCCTCGAGAATAGCGGTGCAGCGCCAGAGCCGCTGATTGCCCAAGGTGGGCTTGGTACTCCAGCGTACCGGGTGGTCCCCCAAAAAGCGCAGATAGGCTAGCGCCTCCCGCTCGGCCTTGTCCCCCATGACCGCGCCGTAGCCCAAGAACAGAAGCATCCACCCCAAAGCGGCGGCCCCCACCCAGCGAAACCGGCGCCGCCCTAGCAAAACGAGGAGAGCCAAAAGCCCCAGAGTGACTAGCGGCTCGACCACCGGGACGAGGTTCCAAGCGATGCGAGCGCTCGACAGAGGCCAGAACAGCTGGGTACCGTAGCTGGTGCAGGCGTCCAGGAGCCCGGCGCTCAGCAGCCCCAAAAACGCGTAGAGCATAGCCGCCGGCAGTGAGACTCGGCGCCGTACCAGCAGCCAGAGCCCCACCCCTACCAGCACCGACCACAGAGGCGCCAACAGCACCGAGTGTGTGGCCTGGCGGTGCATCTCCAGCTGAAACAGCGGATCGTCGGGGCGCACCAGAAGAACGTCGAGGTCCACCGAGGCCGCCGCTAGGGCTCCGATGACCATCGAGA
This sequence comes from uncultured Burkholderiales bacterium, assembly GCA_964505925.1. Lineage (GTDB taxonomy): Bacteria > Vulcanimicrobiota > Xenobia > Xenobiales > JADMJV01 > JAEXNA01. Next base: position 8,437 of record CAZDLH010000008.1, on the reverse strand, counting down.
TGCGCTGCTGGGGGCGCGGCGCCACCAGACTGGCTGCGGCCGCTCCGACGGCGGCGTGGGTGACCGGGTCCATCGGGCTCTCCGTTAAGCGGCGGGGGGCCGGAAGGCGAAGTCCGCTAAGATGTTCTGCACTTCGGGGTTCCAGAGCAGACCCACGTGGCCCCCGCGGTCGAAGGTCTTGAGCACCTCTCGGGGGTCTAGCCGCTCTTCGGCGGCCCGGATCTCCCGCACATCCTCATCGGTCAAGATGTAGTCGTCGGCGGAGCCGAAAACCATGACCGGCGTGTTCTCGATCCGATCGATGGCCTCGGTGAAGCGATACTCGTGGGCCATCTCTTGGGGGGTGAGGCCGCGCTCGTTGAGCCAGGCGTCGTGCACCATCCACTCGTCGGTGAACCGCACGTAGGTCATCTCTTCGATCTGGCGGCCGTGCTCTTGGCGCAGCCGGCGCCGCTCGCGGGAAGAGCCGTCCCGGTACTCCTGGGTGTTCTTCGGTAGGCGTTCGTGACCGAACTGGCGGTCCACCCGGTCCACCATGAACTCCATCCCGTCTCGGGAGCCGTACTTGTCAGCGATCTTGATCTCGGTGATCTGCTCACCTTCACCGCGACGCGACAGCGAGCTGTTCATAAAGTTCTCGTAGCCGTGACGGCCCACCTGAATGCGGTAGTTCAAGCCGGTGCCGATGATGTTTCCGGCGCCTTGGCTATACTGCTCCCTGAGCCCGTCCAGACGCCCCATCGAGCGCTCTAAGTTCTCCGGGGGCGAGACCCCGATGAGCGCCCCGGTGACCAGTCTCTCCCCCTCTTGCAGACCCTCGTCCAAGCGCACCAAATTGGCTCCGTGCAAAGCTCCGTAGCTGTAGCCCGCCACCGAAACCTGGCCAAAGAGTTCCGGTCGGCCCCGCTGAAGTTCGGCCAGCAGCGCGTGGGTGGCCTCGGCGTCGGCGGCCGGATTGCCCGGGTGGTAGCGCGGCTCCCAGTCGAGGGCCTCTTCGCTCAGCGAGTTCGGCAGCACGGTATAGTTCATGCCGCGCTCGATCGCCATCTTCTTAAAGGTATCGGTGTGGGAGCCGCTCCCCGAACCGTGAATGCCCGGCAAGATCAGCATCATCGGCGCCTCGGGTCCGTTCTTGGACCAGACCTTCGCCTCCACGGGCTTCCCGTAGAAGTCGGGGATATCCACCGAGACCTTCTCTTCACCCCGGGGGATCTTGGTCATCCCGGCTCCCACTGCCGCGGCGACCGTAGCCACGAACGGGTCGATACTGTGAAAGGAGAGACTCTCGACTAAGCGGCGGGTCTCATCCATGCTCTTCGGAGGCTCTCGGTGGGCTCGACGGCCGGGGACCACCTGATAGCCATCGCTCCCATCGCCTGCGATCAGGCGATCCCACTCCGCTCTGGAGGGCGCTCTGGAGGTTTCGGAACGGCTCAGTCGGTCTTCCGGCTCCACGGCGACGCCGCCCTCGGCTCGGGCAGCCCGCTCTCCGTTCTCGGGCGTTCGCGGGCAACGGCCGGGAATGGGGTTGGGCGTCCCATGCGACATCGCGATCCTCACCTCGACACTCCTTGCATACTCATAGAGTATGTCACACAGCCCGTAAGTATGTTCCCGGGATATGAACATTACGAGAAGAGTTCTCTTCGCGGAGGTCGAAACGCACTGGCTATGTGGACCAAGAACGGCACTGCTCGGGGCAGAATCTGGCTCTATTCTATCGCTGTTATGTGCCTGGTGGGCGCCGGGTTGGCCTACTTGAGTTTGCCGGAAGAGCCGGCCCGCTCCCCGGACGTTCCGTACGTCGAGACCCCGCTAGAGGTGATCGAGTCGATGCTAGATCTGGCCGAGGTGGGTCCGGACGATGTCGTCTACGATCTCGGTTCCGGCGACGGGCGGATGGCTCTCGCGGCCGGCGCCCGAGGGGCCCGGGCCGTGGGGTTCGAGCTCGACCCGGAGCTCGTGAAGCTGAGCCGCAAGACGGCCGAAGAGCGCGGTCTGGACCAGAGCGTGAGCTTCGAGGTGGCCGATATCCTAGAGCTCGACCTGAGCCGAGCTAACGTGGTCTTGATGTTCCTCTCGCCTCGCATCAACCGAGAGCTGAAACCGAAACTTCAGAGCGAACTGCCCGCCGGCTCCCGAGTGGTCTCCCACATCTTCGACATGGAAGACTGGTCGCCCGACGCCCAAGAGACGCTGAGCGGGCGAAAGATCTTCCTGTGGCGGATCGCCGAAGGTTCGCCACCCACGCCGGCGCCCTCCCCCGGGGGTTAGACCCCACGGCGAGAGGGGGCCGCCTTTCAAGACATCGCTCAAGATATCGCTAGAGGGAGCGGTCCCGGGCGGTCCTGCTGGTCGCTCGCCGACGAGCGCCGGGGGAAGAGCGCGTCCTGGAACCGGTCGCAGAGCTGCTCTACATCGCCCTGGTCGCCGACCAAGGTCAGCACGTCCCCTTCCTGCAACACCTTCTTACCCTTGGGAACCAGCAGCTCTTCCCGGCGTTGAACCCGGGCGATCGCCACCGCGGGCGGTAGCAGGGGCGCGAGCTCCCAGATCGCTTTATTGAGAAAATCGGCGGTACTACAGCCCGTAGCCACCCGCACCTGAACGCTGTACCCTTCGGGGATGATGCGCCCGATATCGGTGGCGGCGGCGGTGGCGCCAGCGCCACCATTGGCGAGCGGGAGCGCCGAGGCGACGGATCCGTTGGGGTACCTGGAGTTGAATCGCCCCATCAGGCGGCTCCAGGCGATCTTGGTGCGCCCCCCTTGGGCCACGTACTCCTCCTCCCACGCCAAGAGCTGCTCGAGGCAGGCGTGGTCGATGTAGGTCAGACCCTCCACCGAGACCTCGATCTCGGCCCCTTTGGGTAGGTCCTCGAGCCGTCGGGCAAGCGATGGCAAAGTGAAGAAGGTCGCGCTCCCCCGCAGGTCGACCACCACCGGCCCCTCCTCCCGGTCCGGCTGCTCCACCACCACATCGCAGTGGGTCAACGAGTAGAGCAGGCGCAGCGCCGAAAGCGCGAAGCCGGCCATGATCCCGACCAGCAGGTCGAAGGTGACGATGGTGGAGACCGTGACCAAGTAGATCGCGAGTTCACCCCGCCCGAACTTTCTCAGCTCTCGGATGGCTTCGATGTTGACCAGTCGCAAGCCGGTGTAGACCAGAACGGCCGCCAGCGTGGGGATTGGGATGAAGGCGAGATAGGCCGACAGCAGGGCCACAAAGATGAAGAGCCACAAACCGTGCAGGAAGTTAGCCCACCGGCTGTTGGCCCCGGACTGCAGGTTCGCCGCCGAGCGGACGATCACACCGCACAGCGGAAGCCCGCCCAAAAACCCGGCCACCGCGTTGCCCGCGCCTTGGGCGATCACTTCCCGGTTGTAGTTCGTCTTCTTGTACTCGTGAAGGCGGTCCACAGCGGTTGCCGTCAGCAGTGTCTGGGCCGTAGCGATAAAAGTTAAACCTAGGATCGAACCCCAGACCGAGCCATCCTTGAGGCTCTCGAGCATCCCTAGATGAAACAGATTGAATTCGGAGCTCAGGTCGTCGGGAACGGAGACGTAGGCGATCTCGAAGCCTCCCAGCAGAGCCACCGAGATACCCACCAGCGCCCCCACCAGCGGCGGGGGTACCAGCTTCAGGCGTCCCGAAGCGCGGTTCCAAGCGACCACCGCGACGATGGTGAGCGAACCGACGAGCGCGGACAGAACAGCCGGCGAGGACGTTCCCGAGGTGACCGCTAGATAGAGCGAGTGCGGGATGGCTGCGAAGTTCTCTAGACCGGATCGGGCGGGCACCGAGCCCATCATAACGTGAAACTGGCTAGCGAAGATCAAGAGTCCGATACCAGCCAGCATCCCCTGGATGACCGCTGGAGTCACGGCTCGGAACCAGGGGCCCAGTCGCAGTAAGCCGATCAGGATCTGGCACAGTCCGGCCATGAGCACCACGAAGCCCAGCATGGCCATCCCGTGGAGATCCGTGATCTGCCAGACCACCGCGATCAGCCCGGTGGCCGGTGCGCTCACCATCAGGGGGGCCCCGGCCAGAAGGCTGACGACGAGAGCGGCCACTAGCCCCGTCAGCATCCCCTGGGTGGCCGTCCCACCGCTAGCTAGTGCGATCCCCAGGTTGAGGGGAACCGCGATCAAGAAGAGGACGAAAGAGCTAAATAGGTTAGGTAAAAACTTGTCGATGCCGGAACTCAGAGAGACCTCCTCACGCTCACGGGAAAAAAAAAGAGACCCCCTTGCCATGAGCCTTTTCGTAACATTCCTACCGATGTGCTTAGATAGACCCATTCCCTCCGATCCGCTTTCGAAACCTCACGGGGGTCGCCCCGAGGCCAGCGTTCCAGGGGGCGAAGGCCGATCGCGAACCGCTCTTAGCGGTAGCCCGCAGCCTGCATCTCGAACAGTTCGGCGTACCGACCTCCGAGGGCCACCAGCTCTTCGTGGGTACCCTGCTCTAGGATCTTTCCGTCTTCTAGAACCACGATCTCATCGGCCATCCGGACCGTCGAGAAGCGGTGAGAGATGAGAATGGCCATCTGCTCGGCGGTGGCTTCCCGGAAGTGCTCGAAGATCTTCGTCTCGGCTTCGGCATCGATGGCCGAGGTCGGCTCGTCGAGCACGACGATGTCGGCGCTACTGCGCATGAACGCCCGGGCCAGCGCCACCTTCTGCCACTGGCCGCCGGACAGCTCGCGCCCCTCTTCGAACCAGCGTCCCAGCTGCGTTTCGTATCCCTTGGGCAGCTCCTCGACGAACTCGTCGGCGAGCCCCTTCTCGGCCGCTATCATCCATCGCTCGCGGTCCTCGAAGTTCTCTACGTCGCCGACCCCTATGTTCTCGCCCAGAAGGAACTGATAGCGGGTGAAATCCTGAAAGATGACCCCTATGCGGGCGCGCAAGGCAGCCGTATCCCACTGATCGAGGGGCATCCCGTCGAGGGTGATCCGCCCCTCGCTCGGACGATAGAGCCGGGTCAGCAGCTTGATCAAGGTTGTCTTACCTGAGCCGTTCTCGCCCACGAGCGCGAGCTTGCGCCCAGGGCGAAGGTGGAGGTCGATCCCGTCGAGGGCCCAGCCCTGGGCTCCCGGATACCGAAAGCGCACGTTCTCGAAGCGCACCCCGTCCCCCGGTTTGGACCCCTCGACGGCGGTGCCGTCTTCCTCCTCCACCGGCTCATCCAGGAACTCGTACAGATTGGACAGATAGAGGTTGTCCTCGTACATGGCGCCGATGGCCGACAGCGATGCGGTGACCGCACCTTGCCCTTGCTTGAAGATCAGAAGATACATCGTCATATCGCCCAGCGTGATCTCCTGGGCCACCGCCGAGGAGACCACCCACAGATAGGCGCCGTAGAGAGCCACCGTACTCAGTAGCCCCAGCAGAAAGCCCCACAGCGAACGCCGCAGAGTCAGGTCCCGGTCATCGGCGTACTGCTTTTCGAAGATACTGTTGAAGCGGGTCAAAAAAAGCGGCCCCAGATGGAAGAGCTTCACCTCTTTCACGTAGTCCTCTCGGGCCATCAGCATCTCGAGATAGGCCCGCTGGCGAGTCTCCTGAGACTGCCATTTGAAGAGCCGAAAGGCTTCGTCGGAGAAGACCGCCTCGACGATGAAGAGCGGTAGCCCCGCCATCAGTAGCAGCAGCACAGCCCAGGGCGAAAAGCCGAACAGTAGCATCCCGTAGGTCAGCAGGCTGATGGAGTTCTGAACTAGACCGAAGGTCTTCTGCACCAGCGACAGCGGTCGGGTAGAGGCCCGGCGACGCGCCTGACTCAGCCGGTCGTAGGTCTTAGAGTCCTCGAAATGAGCCAGCGAAAGGTCGAGCGCTTTCTCTAAGATCATCAGATTCACTCGCTGGCTCAAGAGCGCTCGCAGCAGGGAGTCGCATGCCGAAAGCCCTCTTTGAATAGCCGCCAGCGCGATCACCAAGACAGCCTCGTACCCCACCACCTGCAGGGCGTAGAGGCGGTCGGTGGTCTCTCCGCTCGAGGCTGCCGCCAACACCGCGTCGACCAGCAGCTTCGAGACGTAAGCGATCCCGCCGGGCAAAGCCCCCGCCACCACCGTGAGCAGCGCAAACCAGACGGCCAGTTTCGGGCTGGTAGCCCAAACCAGGCGTAGCGCGGCTCGGCTGTAGCCGAAGACCTTAAAAAAGTCGCTGAACTGTAAACGAGGGCGGGTCGGCCCCTTCGGAGGCGTCATGACCGAAGCGATTTCCCCAACCGGAGCCCCCGAGCCTCTTCGGGCCACAGATCCAACGACAGCGGTGCACCGAGCCCAGATCCCCTACGAGGGATGATTCGCCTGCCCGGAGAAGGTGCGTGACTGTCTTAAAGGACCTGGGGGTAGTCGGATGAGAACTCTTCGCCAACTTTCACAGTTCAAACTGCTCTTGCTCTTCTGGGCTTGCGCGGCCGTTTGCCTGGTAGGCGCAGTGGTCTGGAGCGTTTCGGTTCGCTCGACCGAGAGCTGGCCGAAGGAGCGCGCTCGGGTCGTTCGAAGCGAGGTGGTCTCAAGCCAGGTCGGCAACTACCGGGGGCAAGTGGAAGTCGAACTGGCTTCGGGTCGGCGAGAGGTGATCGAGCTGCCCTTCGCCTCTTCCTCGCGCTCGAGGATAGAAGGGGCCCTAGAGAGGACCCCCCCGGGCCTGGAGCTACTGGTCTTCATCTCCCCCGCGGACGGAGCGCAGGTTCGGCTCCCGCTTAGTTCCGACGACTACGTGGCCCCCGGGATCCTGGCTGGTCGCGGGATCATGCTCGGGGTCATCCCGCTCCTGACCGTGATGGTCGCCGAGCGCAGTCGGACCTCCGTCGTCGTCTCCGGGGCGATGTACGGGATCGCCGCGGTATTTCTGGTGGTAGCCCTCTTAGTCGGCTGGCAGCGCACCGAGATGCTGTCGTGGACCGAGGCCGAGGCCCACGTTCTAGAGCACGGGGCCGTCTCCCGCGCAACGCGAAAGAGGACCCCTCGGTACTGGGCTCCGGTCTTGAAGGTCCGCTACGAGGCCGCCGGGGAGACCGTCGAGAACCACCTGCAGAGCGAGCGGGAGTTTCCCTCCGAGCGCTCCGCCCTGGAATACCTAGAGCAGGACTACCCCACCGACCGACCGACGACCGTCCACTACAATCCGAAGTGGCCCAAGGCGGCCACCTTCGAGGCCGCAGCCAGCCTACGTTTTTTCGCCATACCAAGTATGTTCGCGCTGTTCGCCCTGCTGACCGCGCTCTTGGGAGCCGTCGCCGGCAGGCGGACCGGAGAGCGCTGAGCTGGTTTTTAGCTCGGTTTCAGTCGGTTGGGCTACAGACCACCCTAGCACCCTTTTCTCAGATGAGCGAAAATAACGAGGCCAAAAACAAGCGCCTGGCCGAATATCTAAAAGCCGATGGTCCCGAACTGTTCGCCCAGCTGCGCGGCGGTCTCGCCGCCCGACGCTTGAGCGACCGCATCTTCACCCCGGCCGCCGACGCCGTGACCGCCGCCCTCCCCCCGGGATAGCCGAAAAGCTGTCCGGCAAGAGCCCGGAGCAGCTCGGTCGGTTGGCCGTCCGGGCCGCCTGCGAGCTGAACGCCCAAGCCGCGGTGGCCCGGGCCCTCGAGTCTCGCCTTCACGCTTGAAGCCTAGATGCTCAGACCGTAGAGAAACTCTTGGTCGAGCTGCTCGCCCACCGGGTAGTGGAAGGCCCCTAACGTCCGAAACCCGTGTTTTTGGTAGAAGCGCTGGGCGCGGTAGTTCCCCTCCCAGACGCTGAGGTAAACCAGGTCGGCTGCAGCCTGGTGCTTAGCGAAACTCAGGCAGTACCATAGCGCGATGGGGGCTATCCCCCGACCTTGAAACTCTTCGAGAAAATAGAACCGCTCGAGTAGGAAGGGCCGTTCGGCGGGCAAGTGCACGTGCTCTTGGTAGCGGGCTGTCGGGGTCTGCCACTTGAGATACCCGGCCCGCTGGCCGTTCACCACCACGTAGACGAAGCGGTTGGTCAGATCGGCGAGTTCATCTCTTAGAGTCGGCTCGCAGAGCGCCTGGTCGAGATAGGCGTTCAGGTCGCTCTCCTTGTAGTGGGTGAAGGCCGAGCGGAAAGTCCGGCGGGCTAAGCGGGTCAGCTCCTCCACCTCCTGCGGGCTGGCCTGGCTCGGGATCTCTTGAAAGGACACGTTGAAACTCATGGGCGATCGAGTTCCGAAGGCCCCCGGGATCTCCCTTTTTCCCGGGCTCGCCAGGTCCACCTCAAAACCCGTTCATCACCGCAGGGGGCCGCGGGGCTGCCAGCGGGAGTCGCCCCCCTTGCCGAGCAGCCGGTCCACCGCCGCCTCTAGGCCCTCCAACGTCAAGGGGAACATCTCGAAGAGCTCAGCGATCCGAAAGAGGCTTTCGCCGTACCAGTACTTCGGGGGCTCCGGGTTCAGCCAGGCCGAGCGCTGA
>CAZDLH010000007.1:0-15129 GCA_964505925.1 uncultured Burkholderiales bacterium | reverse complement strand
CGTACCCTGGCCCCCGCTTCGGAAACCGCCGTGTCGGGCAGACCGACCATCACCCGGCCCGGAAGCCCGTTGGAAACGGCCACCTCCACTCGCACAAGTTGAGCGTCTAAACCGTTGAGAGTCGATGAGAAGAGTTGGCTATGCATACCTCATCTTGGCACGCTTGGACCGGGGCCGAGGGGAACAGGTCGATCCGAATTCGGTAACATCTAGCCTAAAAGGATATAAAACGGGCCGAAACCGAGCAGCGTACCCCAAGCCAACACCGCCACTATTCTCTTCTCCCACCTGCTGTACGGCGTTCTGGCCAAGACCCCGATCAAAGCGCCGTACATCGCACCGCCGAGGTGAGCGAAGACATCGAGCCTCCCTGCGCCCGATTCGCCCAAGACGCGAAAAGACAGCAGTAGAGCCGTCAGTGACAGCAGACTCCAAGCCTTGGCCCGTCCGTCCCACGGTGGGTGCTCGGGCCGCAGGAGGCTATCTAGAAAAGCCCAGGTCACGAAAGCCAAAGTCGCACCCGAGGCCCCGACACCGAGGCCTCGGTCGTGGTAGAGGCTCGATAGGACCCCTCCCCACAACCCCGCAGCCAGAAAGGTCAGCAGGGTGAGCCAGGGCCCGGATCGCCGCTCGAAGAGGTAGCCCCAGAGCCCGAAAACAGCTAGGTTTCCGACCAGATGGCCGAGGCTAGCGTGCAGGAAGAGCGAGGCCCCAAAGCGCCACCAGTCATCCAATCCGAAAGGGGACAGCCTGCGCGCTCCGAGTTCGATCAGCTGCCCGGTGGTCGGCTCGCTCAGACCGAAGTGCCTGAAGTAGACGATCGACAGCGCCAGCACCAGGGTCGCGGTCATCCACGGCCAAGCCGCATCTTTTGCCGTATCCGTCTCCACATCCCTCACGGCTCGGGCGCCTCCCAGTAGGGGCACTCCAGCGGTCCGGAGGGCTGCAGTCCGTCGCGCGTAGGCTCCGCAGACATCAGGTAGTCTTCCCGAGATCTCCAGCCCAACTTGGCACAGCCGTACTTCAGATACTCGGTGTCAGCGATCTGCGGGAACTCTCGCTGGTTCTCGTACACCTGAAAGTGCCGACAGAGTGCACAGATGCGAAACGACGCGGAAGGATAAAATTCGGGTCTCACCGCTCTATAGTACTGAATGGTCCACTCCCAGGCCACCGATCAAAAAAAAGGCGGCCGTCTGGTCGATAAACCAGGCCGGCCGCCTCCTCGCACCCGAGCTAACTAGGCGTTATTGATGGCTGCATGAGCTGCCGCCAGGCGCGCGATGGGTACTCGGAACGGAGAGCAGGAGACGTAGTTAAGTCCCAGCAGGTGGCAGAACTCCACCGACTCGGGATCCCCGCCGTGCTCACCGCAGATCCCGATCTCGAGGTTCGCATTGGCCTTGCGACCCTCGGTCACGGCCATCTCCATCAAGCGACCCACAGCTCGGCGATCCACGACCTGGAAGGGGTCGACCTTCAGAACGCCTTTCTCCAAGTAGACCGGCATGAAGGTACCTGCTGCGTCGTCTCGGGAGTAGCCGTAGGTGGTCTGCGTCAGGTCGTTGGTTCCGAAGGAGAAAAAGTCGGCCTTGGTGGCCAGCTCATCGGCCACCAAGGTGGCCCTAGGCAGCTCGATCATGGTTCCGATCTTGTGCTCTACCTTGAGGCCGGACTCGGCCTCGACCTCGGCCACCACATCCTCGGCAGCGCTTCGGGTCAGCTCCATCTCCTCGATGGATCCGATACCGGGGATCATGATCTCCGGCTTTGCGTCGATGCCCTGCTTCTGCAGTTCGCTGGCCGCCTCCATGATGGCGCGTACCTGCATCTTGTAGATCTCAGGGAACACGATCCCCAGGCGGCAGAAGCGCTGGCCCAGCATCGGGTTGGCTTCCTTCATCACTTCGACCCGAGCCAGCAGCTCTTCTAGGCTCTCCAAGGTGGCCGAGCTACCCCGACGCTTCTGAACCTCGTCGAGCTCGCTCTGGTAGCCGTCCTTCGAATGCTTCTTCAGTGTCTTCAAGCGGACCACATCCGACAGAAGGTCCCCGTAGGCCGGAAGGAACTCGTGCAGCGGCGGGTCGAGCAGCCGGATGATGACCCAGTGGCCTTTCATGGCCTTGAGGATCCCTTTGAAGTCATCTCGCTGAATGGGCAAAAGACGTCCCAGAAGCTCGGTGTAGCGGCTCCAAGGCTTCTCCAGCTTGCCCTTCAGCTCGTCGATCTCGATGGTGGTATCCCGGTGCTGGCGCGACTCCGGATTCACCCCGTCCAGGCTAGCCTCCAGAGCGTCGAGCTCCCTCTTCAGCGACTCGGCCTGGGGCGCCACCAGGATCATCTCTTGGACGATCGGGATGCGGGTCTGTTCCATGAACATGTGCTCGGTTCGGCACAGCCCGATGCCTTCGGCCCCAAAGTTGAGAGCTCGAGCGGCATCGCCCGGGGTGTCCGCGTTAGCGTAGACGCCCAGTTTGCGATACTTGTCGGCCCAAGCCAGGATGATCTTGGTCTCGTCGGACAGCTCAGTGGGCTCGTGCAGCGGGAGCTCCCCTAACAGAACCTCACCCGTTCCGCCGTCGATGGTGATAAAGGCGCCTTCGCCGAACACGATCTCGCCGGCTCGGACCTTTTTGCGCTCCAGGTCGATCTTGAGAGCTTCACAGCCGACGATACAAGGGATACCCCAACCTCGGGCCACCAGGGCCGCGTGGGACAAAAGGCCGCCAGTGGAGGTCAAGATCCCCTTAGCCACGGACATTCCGTGGGCATCGTCGGGCGTGGTCTCCGGGCGTACCAGGATGACGGGTTTGCCCTGGTTAGCAAAAGCCACAGCGTCGTTGGCTTCGAAGACGACAACACCGCAGGCGGCGCCGGGGGAGGCGTTGGTCCCCTTGGCTAGGAGCCTACCGGTCTTGGTAGCTTCCTTCTTCGCTTCATCCGGGATGAACGGGTGCAGGAGTCGGTCGAGCTGTTCGGGCGCGACCCGCAGTACGGCGGTCTTCTCATCGATGAGGCCCTCCGCCACCATGTCCACACCGATCTTGATAGCCGACTGAGCGGTCCGTTTACCGGTCCGGGTCTGCAGCATATAGAGCTTACCCTTTTCGATGGTGAACTCCATGTCTTGCATGTCCCGATAGTGGTTCTCGAGCTTGCCCGAGATGTCGGTCAGCTCTTTCCACAGCTCTGGGAACAGGCGCTCCATCTCGCTCAGCGGCAGCGGGGTCCGGATACCGGCGACCACGTCCTCACCCTGGGCGTTCACCAGGAAGTCTCCCACGGGAACCTTCTCACCGGTGTTGTAATCGCGGGTGAAAGCGACCCCGGTCCCGGAGTCCTCTCCCAGGTTTCCGAAGACCATCACCTGGACGTTCACCGCGGTGCCCAGGTCGTGGGGGATATTCTCTCGGTTGCGATAGACGAAAGCTCGGGGGTTGTTCCAGCTCTTGAAGACGGCCTCGACCGACAGCAGTAGCTGCTCTTCCACGTTAGTGGGGAACTCCCGCCCGGCCTCGGTGCGGAACTTCTCGAGGAAGGCGTCGACCAGCGAGCGCAGGTGTTCGGCGGTCAGGTCTTTATCGAGGGTGACCCCGACCTCTTTCTTCTTCTCGGAGAGCAGGTGCTCAAACTCGTGCTTCGGTAGCCCCATCACCACATCCGAGAACATCTGGATAAATCTGCGGTAGGCGTCGTAGGCGAAGCGGGCGTCGTTCGCTTGCCGGATCAGGCCCTTGACGGTCTCCTCGTTGAGACCTAGGTTCAGCACCGTATCCATCATTCCCGGCATAGAGATCCGGGCCCCGGAGCGAACCGAGAGAAGCAGCGGATTGTCGCTGCTTCCAAACTCTTTGCCCATCTTCTTTTCTAACTCGCGAACGCGACCCATAATGTCTTCGGCGAGCCCGGCGGGCATCGACCTCACCTCTTGATAGACGTTACAGACTTCCGTGGTGATCACGAACCCAGGGGGGACGGGGAATCCCAGGCGAGTCATCTCAGACAGGTTGGCGCCTTTTCCACCTAGGGTGTTCTTCATATCGGCTTGACCTTCATCGAAGGAGTAGGTCGCCTTTTCGTGGGTCAGTTTTTTCTTCCAGTCTTGACTTATGGTTTGGGTCACGATCGATACCTCTTACAACTTATTTCGTTCTTAGGCTCACGGGAAGCCGTTGGATCTTCTCGAGAGACGTTGGACCGCGGACGGGCCCAGTCGGAGCGATTCTAGCAAGGCTTATTGAAAGGTACCCCAAAACTCCTGCCGCTACTCGCAGCACTAAAGGCCCAGACAAAAGGTTCCGAGAAGGCCGCCCCATGAAAGTGCACCTGATCTCCGTCGGCTCGAAGATGCCGACCTGGGTCCAGGAGGGCTACCGGGAGTACGCCCGCCGACTCCCCCCGGAGTTGACCCTGGTCCTCTACGAGGTCCCGCTGGCCGGGCGAGGCAAGGGGCGAAGCCTCGAGCGGACGCTGGCCGAAGAGAGCGCCCGGATGCTGGCCACGGTTCCCAAGCGCTGCCGGGTGGTCGCTCTAGACGTGATGGGGAAGCCCAAGACCACCGAGTCGCTAGCCGAAGATCTGCGCGAATGGCTAGCGAGCGGCCAGGAGGTGGCACTACTAGTGGGCGGGCCCGACGGGCTGCACCCGGACTGCCTGGCCGTCGCCCAAGAGCGCTGGTCGTTGTCTCGACTCACCTTTCCCCACCCGCTGGTGAGGGTGGTGCTGGCCGAACAGCTCTACCGAGCGTGGACCGTGCTCCGAGGGCATCCGTACCACCGCGCTTAGGACCCCCTAGAGACCGAAGCGCTTCCTGAGCCGCCCCCAGACCCCGAGGGTGGGGAGCCGTTCGTAGAGCGCCGCCGCCCCTGGGCGGTCCGGATCCAGCTGCCACTCGAGCTCCCAGGTCACGATCCGCCCGTCTGGAGTGAGCGCACCCAAGTAGCGGCCGTCGCCGGAGAAGGTGAAGCTGTAGTGCGACTCGCCGAGCGGCCTTTCCATGACGCACCTCTGCAGCTCGAGGAGCCAGAAGCGAAGACGATTCTGGAGATCCACCGCGGCGATAACGCTCCCGTCGCGGGTAGAGATGAGGCTGGCGTGCGGGATGTCGATCTGCTCTTCGAGGGTCGAGACCTCGATGCTGTCCTGGAGATCGTACAAGGCCAGGCTGTTCTGGGCGTCCACCCCTAAAAGATGGCGATGCCCGGAAGGGAACAGGGCCAAGCGGTAGGGCAGTTCGGTCCTCTGGCGAGGGCGAGCGAACGGATCGCTGCGATGAAAGATCTTGGTGGTCTTATCGGTTACCGCCAGCCAACGCCCACCGGAAGCCAGAGCAAGCTTCCCGGTGAACTCCACATCGACGCTCTCCCCGGAGACCTCCACCCGGTACGGAGCCTCCGCGCCCCAGCGCCCCCAGTGCAGCCTCCCGCCCTCGTCTTGAGCCACGAAGGTTAAGCTTCGAGTGCAGACGGCCGCCGAAACCAAGGGCTGTTCGGTCACCGCCTCCGCGAACAGCACCTCCCCTGTCTCGGTGTCCCAGACCCGCGCGGTGCGATCGGTTGAAAACGAGAGCAGAACGGGCTGCCGGCGCGCCCCATCGCCGGTGTCCCAGAAAAAGAGCGCCACCACCTCCTCCCGGTGACCGGCGAGCCCCCGGACGCAGACCCCCGAACGCATGTCCCACAGCCTCACCAGAGGCCCCGACGAGGTGGCCGCCCATCTCCCCTCGCCGTCGAAGGCCAGCTGCCGGGGCAGATCTCGGCCGGGGGCCGGCAGGGCCCGATGGGGCCACATCTCCCTGAGCTCGCGGCGGCAGAGCGTCTCGGCCAAGCGGTTCAGTAACTCCAGCGTCTCAGGCTCACGCGCGTACCCCTCGACCAAGCGAGCCTGGGAAAGAAACCAGTAAGCGTCCCGATGACCGCCGGCGGCTAGGGCCGCTCGGGTCTTCTCCATCAAAGAGGCGTACTGCTGCCGGGCCTGCTGCGCTTCAGAAAGGGTGTTCGCCCGCACTAAAGCCAGGCTCGGAGGCTCCGGTAGACGGGGGGGAAACCGCCAACAGCCGAGCTCGCCGCTATCGGTCCAGATGTAGCTGCCGACGCCGTCGGAGCAGTCCAGCGAGTCCAGCACCTTAGCCTCGCCCAGCAGCCAAGAGCGCCACTCGATCCCCTCGGGAAGGCCGATCAGGCGCAGCCGATCTTCATCGAGCAGCCCGAACCCCTCGCTCCATCGGACGAAGCGACCAGGCTTGTCCAGTGCGACCTGAAAGCGGTCGAGCAGAACCTGGGCCGTCCGGGATCCCCCTTCGGCGCTCTTGTACTCTACGAAGAGGGTCTCCCCTTCGGAGACCAGATGCACCTCGAGCCGAACGATCTCGCCTGAGAACTGAAGGCTATGCACCCGCTCGAGCGAGGGGAGCAGCCAAAACAGCAGCAGGCCGGAGCGGTCCGCGGTCATCAGGAGCTGCTCTTGTCGAGCGGTGGCCGCCCGCAAGACGAAGTCCCGGTGCCCCCGCCCTTCGGCCCGACACTGGGCGTCCCCCAGGCTCCATAGCCGAACGGTGCGGTCGGCACCGCCGGTCACCAGCGTGACCCCGTCGGTCAGCAGTAGAAACGACAACACCTGCTTTTCGTGGCCCATCATCAGCCCGCCGAGAGCCTGCCCGTCCTCTCGAGCCCGCACCTGTAGGGTCGTCTCCCCGGTCAGGATCCTCTCTTCATCGAGCAGACCTAAAGCCCGCCCCTGCCCCTCCCGGACGTCTCGGATTTCGGCGGTTTGCCCCTCGGACAAGTGAAAGCTGAGATAGCCTTCGCTGCCGCAGACCAGCAGCGTGCTCCCAGATCGGTCCAGGCTGGCGGCGCCCCGCAGACCGGGGATCGACAGCCGCCTGCCCTCGACCCCGAATCGGTCCACCGAGACCAGCTCGCGACCGAACAGCAAGAGCACGCCCCTCCCGTCCTCCGACACCGTCCAGAGGCGGGCCGCCGGGAACGGACCCAACGAGGTCCGCGCCACCTCACCCTCCTGCTGACTCCGGTCGCCGTCGTCTAGTCGGCGCAGGAGGTCTAGGGCCGCTTCGTCGTTCGGGATCCGCTCCAAAGTGCGCTCTAGCGCCCGCCGCGCCTTCCCCTCATCGCCGGAGCGAAAGTAAGCCTCTCCCAACGACCGCCAGACCGCGCCTTCGGCGTTGAGCTCCGGCGCCCCCAGCGCCTTCTCGAGCTCGAGGGAAGCCTCTCGGTACTCCCCGCGAGCCAAGAGGAAGCGGCCTAGACTAGCCCGGCCTTGCCAAGACTGGTGCGACAGCTCCCGCAGGGCGCTCTCGGTATCGGCCGCCGAACTGCGCCCCAGGAGCCAGGAGGTCACCGTGCGGTTGTAGGCCACCTCGAAGTGGTTGCGCTCCACCCGGTCGGCTTCCACCCAGGCCTGCATGGCTTCGGTCTTCAGGCCGATGCTCCACAGCGAGACAGCCTTGTTGTTCAACGAATCGGCCCGCTGGGATAAGGGCTGCGGCACTCCGTGGGGGTAGTCGCTCCCCACCAGCTCCCGGTAAGCTTCCAGCAGCGATTCCCGGATGGGGGCCAGCGACTCGGGCCGCTCGGCCGGCTGCTTGGCCAAGAGGTTCACGATCAGGCTCGACAGCCGTTCCGGGATCCGATCGACGAACTGCTTCGGTGGCGAGGGGGGCGTCATCAGGTGGGCGGTGATCAGCTTCCCCAAGTTCCACTTCTCTCCGGGAGGCTCGAAGGGGTGCCGTCCGGTGAGCACCAGGTACATCACCACGCCTAAAGAGTAGATGTCCGACTCCGGGCCCACCTTCTTCTGCATCCACTGCTCCGGCGGAGCGAAGTGGGGGGTCCCGGTCATCACTCCGGACCGGGTGAGCGAGGTGTCCCGACCGTCGTCCACAAGATCTGCGTGCACCCCCCCGCCATCGCCGGACGGCTCCTCCCCCTTGAAGGCCTTCGAAAGGCCGAAGTCGGTCACCGCCAGCGACCCGTCCTCGGTGAAGAGCAGGTTGGCGGGCTTGATGTCGCGATGGGCTAGTCCGCGCTGATGAGCGTACGAGAGCCCTTCGCTGGCGTGGATCAGCCAAGTGAGCGCCTCGGCCCACTCCTCGGGGCTCTCCGGCGGTCCGGGCCTTCGGTCCAGGCGCTCTTTCAGGCTCCCCCCGGGGCACAGGTCCAGAAACAGTACGGGCACTCGCCGCCACTCGCGGACGAACCAGCACGAGACCACCCGGGGGTGGAGCCCTAGGTCGATCCAGGTGTGAGCCTCCCGGACCCACCGGCGAAGGTCGAACTGCGCCCCCTCCCCCAGGTTCAAGGGCACCTTCATGGCCAGGTTCCGATTCCACTCCCGGTGGTAGACCTGGTAGACCACCCCCATGCCGCCTTTGCCCAGCAGGTCCTGAACCTCGAGGACCCCGCCGATCACCTCGCCGGTAAGGCCGACCGCCTCTTCGGCGGTGGCCTGGGTCATAGTCTCGAGCGAAACGGAGGCCCGAGAGGAGATGGAGTGCATCGAGCCTCTCCTGTTAAGAGGTGATCTCGAGATACATTTCGGTCATCTCGCTCGGTGGGCTCAGGTTCAGTTCATCCTTGAACACCTGAGTGCAGGCTTGGTACTGCCGGATGGCTTGGGCCGTCTTACCCTGCTCGATGTAAGCCGTCATCAAGGTCATATGGGCTTCCTGATGACAGTTATCGAGCTGCAGCAGACGCTGGGCGTAGTCGCACGCCACCTCGTGGCGCTCCTTAGCGAAGAAGTGGTCCATCATGGTCTCAAGGATCTCTAGGAACTTCATCTCCAGGCTGTCCTTGAGGTAAACCGCCCAGTCGGCGTAGTACCCCTCCATGAATGGGCCTTGATACAGCGACTCGGCTTTCTGAAAGGTGCTGATGGCCTCGTCCTCGCGCCCTTCCCGAAGGTGGCTCTGCCCCAGATCGTAGAGCCGCTCGAACTCGCTGACGTCGAAGAACCAGGGGCGCTCGTCGTTGAACCGGTAGAACCCTTTGCGCGCTAGCGTAACGCGCTCGTTCTCTCCGGGCTCCCCGCCGGCTTCCAGCGCTTTACGCATGTGCGACAGGGCGGCGTAGAGGCTCTGGCGAGCTTTGTCCGGGGGGTTGTCCGGCCAGAACATATCCATGATCTTTTCGTCGCCGACGTCCTTGCCCGCCTGGGTCGCCAGATAGGCGAAGATATACTTCGACTTGCGCGTCTTCCACAGCTTGTCGTGCACCTCGTTCTGGCCCGAGAACACCCGAAACTTACCGAAGGCGTATAGCGACAGCGGCGGCGTCAGGCTCACCCCTTCCCGGGCCGAGAAGAGCTCCACCGCCCAGCCCCGAGTCTGCTCGGGCAGCTCGGTCAAGAACGGCTGGACCACCTCCCAGCCGAAGCCGAGGAGCAGGCGCTCGAAGCCCGAGCGCTCGGACAGCTCTGCTCCGGCCTTCAGCAGCAGCGGGATCACCAGGTGGCGCTCGCCCTTGAGGATGGTCCCCAGGTCCAGCTCGTCCACCAGGCGCACCCCTTCGGCCATCGCCTCCACCGCCTGTTCCGAACGTTCGGCGCCGTACAGCAAGCGGCCGCGATAGAGGTGGGCCAGGGCGCGCTCGCCGTGGGCCTCCCACAGCTCGAACAGCTGCAGCGCCTCCTCTAGGGTCTGCAACCCCTTCTCGGACTCCCCTTCGAGCCCCTGAATCAGCCCTTCGACGCGGGCCACCCGCCCCCGGAGCAGGCCGCTGTGGCCGGAGGACTCCGCCCGGGCCAGATCGATCTGCTCCCGCGCCTCCTCGAGGCGCTTGCGGTACAGCAGCGTCAAGGCCAGACCGATGCGCGCCTCCAGCTTCAGCTTCGCTTGTCCGCCCTCGGAAAACAGCGACAGCATCTCCCGGAAAGCCTGCCCCGCCGTCTCCAGATCGCCGGCCGAATAGTAGGTCTGCGCCAATCCGAGCATCAGCTCCGCCTGGCGCTCCTTGCTGAAGCTCTCGTCGTCTAAAGAGTCGTCCTCTTCGACGTCCGACTCCATCAAGACGGCGTTGAACAGCTCCACGAGCTTGGGGTCGAAGTGGGTACCGGACTCTTTCTCGAGAACCTGGCGGGCTTCGTTGTGGCTCATCGGCGGCCGATGCGGGCGGGGACTAGTCATGGCGTCGAAGGCCTCCACGACCGCCAGGATCCTCGACTCTAGGGGGATCTCCTCGCCCACCAACCCGTCGGGTAGCCCGGAGCCGTCGTACCACTCGTGGTGGTGTAGGATCACCCGGAAGACCTCCTTGAGGCTCGAGGAGCTCGAAAACAGGCTCTTCGAAGCCTCGGTCCGGGTCTCGACCAGCTCCTGCTTTTCGGCTTCCACCAGCTCGGAGGCTCGATCGAGAAAAGAGCGCTTCCGCCCTATGCTGCCGATATCGTGTAGGAACGCAGCCAGCTCCAAGAGTTCGAGCTGCTCCCGGGAGAGCCCGGCCCGCCGGCCGACCTTCACCGCCATCTCGGCCACCCGACGGGAGTGTCCAGCGAAGTGCGGATCGCGCTCTTCTACCCCCTCGGCCAGTAGCCGAATGATAGAGGAGAAGTCCTTCCACTGGCTCGCCAGCCCGCCAGCGTACGCTTTCTGAAGTCGGAAGCTCTCTAGGCAGCGCTTGACGCTGGCTATGAACTGGCGATCGTCGAACGGCTTCATGATGTAGTCGTCCACGCCGAGCTTGATAGCTTGGACCGGAATATCCGGAGAAGCGTAGCCGGTGATCACGATAGAGCGCGCATCCGGCTGCTGCTGCTTCACGTTCGAAAGGGTCTCGATGCCGTCCATCTCGGCCATCCGAACATCGGAGACCACCAGGTCGAAGGTCTCCCCCTTCGCCTTCTCGATCGCCTCCATACCCGAAGACGCCGTCGACACGTCGTAGCCTTCATCCTCGAGGAGAATCTCGAGCGCCGAAAGCATGAGGGGGTCGTCTTCGACCACGAGAATCTTCTCAGCCACAGATCTCTTCCACCTTCCCAGTCCGGCAGTCTCCTTTCTGATTTAGAAGACCTATCCTTCTTCTTCGCCCCTCGGACCGGTACGAAACAACCGTTCCCACCCAGGCAGAGGCCCCGGGGAGCAGCAGGAACGGTTCCTCCCCTCGGGAAACCGCTGCAGGTGGACGCCAATCCGCTCATCTACGCTTTCTGGGTCCTCTCGTCAGCCGTGATTCTAGGAGCTGCCTTCGTGGCGTCCTCGGCGGTGCGGAGCCGCGATCGTTATCTAGAGCAGCTCCTCGCCCTGGTGGACGCCGGCGGCGAAGGGACCCTCGAAGAGCGAGCCGAGGAGCTTTGCCGCGCCTTCCAAGAGCTGACCGAAGCCGGCGGCACCGCCGTCTACCTCGAGAGCGGCTCCTCCCCTAAGAAGATGGTGCAGGCGGGCGAGAACGCCGAGGTCACCGGTCCGGGGGTAGTCCGAGACCTGCTGCTCCACGCTCTGAACACCGACACCCCCGGCGAAGCGGTGCAAGGGGGCCGATTTCTCATGTCCTACCCCATCCCGGGTCTAGCCGGAGGGGCCATCCTGCTGTTCTGGGGCGAAGAGAAGCGCCCCGGAGCCACCGCCCTGAACCAGCTAGCGCTGACCGCGCGCCTGCTGGCCCCGGTGCTTATGGGCCTTCAGCAAGAAAAGCGGCTCTCCGAAGTCCAGGGCGAGCTGCGGACCGCTCAGCAGGCGGCCAAGGAGGCGGCCGCGGCCCCGGTGGACGAGGCCGCTCTAGGCGAAGAGCACCACCTGGCCTCGGTGGGTCGCCTGGCCGCGGGTGTAGCCCACGAGCTGAACACGCCGCTGGGAGCCGTGCTGACCATGGTCAGCTCGCTCTTGCGTAAAGAGGAAGACCCCAATAAGAAGAAGCGCCTCAGCATCGTGAACGACGCCGTGGTGAAGTGCCGCGACATCATCAACAAGCTGCTGGTCTACTCCCGGTCGCCAGTGCAGACCGAGACCGGACTGACCTTCAGCCGCTTCGTTCGAGCCGAGACCGACCTGAACGCCATCATCTCCGGGGTGGCCGAGATGATGAACGAGGAGTGCGCTCAGCACAACATCGAGATCGCGACCGAGCTCGAGCCGGACCTGCCGGCCTTCCGAGCGAACGGGACCCAGTGGTCGCACGTCTTCACGAACCTAGTGGGGAACGCCCGGGATGTCCTCCGGGAGGCCGAGGTCGCTAAGGGGCGCATCACCATCACCACCTCGCACCGGGACGGCCGGATCGTGGCCGCCGTCACCGATAACGGCCCGGGGGTACCCGAAGCCCACCGAGGGAAACTCTTCGAGCCGTTCTTCACCACCAAAGAGGTGGGCCGGGGGACCGGACTGGGCCTGGCTATCTGCCGTGAGATCGTGCGTAAGCACCACGGCGAATTGGTCCTCAAAGATGCCCCCGGCGGCGGTGCGAGCTTCGAGGTCACCATCGACCCGAGCAAGGCCGAAGCGGAAACCCGGACTCTGCCGAAAGAGCAGTACCCTTAGTTCCGGGTCTCTGACGCGCCGTTAACTTAGCTCTAAGAACTCGCCCGAGCAAACGTACTACAGTACCCCTATGAGCGATGTGATGCTAGTAAACACCCAAGGCCTAAAGAAGCTGTTCCGATTCGTCACCCCCGGAGCGCTCGAAATGCTCGAGCGAGCCGGCTGGCGCCCCGCGGCGCGCTAAATAGGCCCGCCCCACCCGCCCTCGGAGGAGTCACCCAGGCGATGGGGTAACCTAACTAGGTGGAACCCCTGAATGTACTTGCCGAGTCCGACGACTGGGTCGCCTTCGATAAGCCCGCGGGACTGGTCGTACATCGCTCCCGAGGCGCCAACGACCGCCACACGCTGATCAGCGTCGGCCGGGAGAGCCACGGCCCCGACCTGGCCCCCATCCACCGATTAGACCGACCCACCTCCGGCGTGATCCTGATGGCCAAGAACCGCGACGCCGCCCGGGAGCTGTCCCAAGCTTTCGCCGACCGCCAAGTCCGAAAGGTTTACGAAGCGGTGGTCCGAGGGTGGCCGCTCCAGCCCGGGGACCCACCCGCGCTGATAGACCGCGCGCTGGGCGGCAAGCCCGCCTCCACGCAGGTGCGCGCCCTTGCCCTCTCGACCTTTCCAGAGCCTCTGGGACGCTACCCCACAGCCCGCTTCGGTCTCCTGGAGCTCGAACCGACCACCGGGCTCACCCACCAGCTCCGCCGGCACCTTCGGGGCTGGGGCTACCCCATCGTGAACGACCGCAAGCACGGCGACGACAAGCTCAACACAGATTTCCTAGCGCGCTTCGGAGTCCGCCGCCTGCTGCTGCACGCCCGACGCCTCGAGTTCCCCTTCGACGGCCGAGTCCATACGGTGGAGGTCGCCTGGAACGGGCGCATCACCGGACTGATCGACTATCTGGGCCTGCGCGCCCGATCCGAAGTGGGTCCCCGATGACCCCACCGCTGCTCTTCATCAACCCCCCCCGCCGGCACGACGGGACCCGAGCCCTGTTCAATAACGCCACCCTCACGCTGGCTTCCTACCTAGTGAAGAACGGGCTGCCCGCCCGGACCTACTCGGCCAACGGTCCCGACTGGAAGTGGAAGGTGAGCCGCTGGCTAGAGGAGCACCAGCCCCGCGCGGTGGCCATCTCGTGCAAGTGGTGGGACACGCTGTACGGCGCCACGGAACTAGCGCGCTTCGTCAAAGAGCTCGATCCTAGCGTGCTGTGCATCGCCGGCGGCCAGACGGCCACCAGCTTCTGCCACGACCTGGTCGAGAAGACGGCCTTCGACGCGGTCGTCAAAGGCGACGGAGAGCAGCCGCTGCTGGAGTACCTGCGGAACGAGCCGCGCTCGAACCTACGCACCTCCAGGGGCCTCGATCTCCCCATCACCTACGTGCAGACCGGAGGCGCCGAGGACCTGCGTCTGCTCTCGGACCTGACCGAGGTCGCCGACCCGCTGCAGCTCGCCACCATCGGCCACTCGGCCCCCTACGTCTGGACCGGCAAGGGCTGCCGCTGCGCCTGCCTATTCTGCGGCGGCTCGGCGCTAGGGCAGAAGAAGCTCTTCGGCCGCAAAGGCTACCTGTACCGCCCCATCGAGCACGTTCTGCACGACATGGAAGTGATGGCTCGCTGGTCCGACAACACCATCATGTTCGACTTCGACCCCATCGCCGACCCCCAGAAGGAGGGGTACTACCGCGAGCTGTTCGAGCGCTTGCCCGCCAAGAAGTATCACCTTTTCTTCTACGCCTGGTCGCTGCCTAGCCTGGAGTTCCTAGAGCTCTTAGAGGAGCGGTTCGCCTCGGTCTTCTGCTCGCTGGACGCCCAGTGCTACTCCGAGCGCCTAAGGTACGAGCTGGCCTCGAAGAATCAGCTGAAGCCGTTTCGTCCGAACCGAGACTTCGAAGCGGCCATCGCCCGGATCGGGCACTCCCCCAACATGGAGGCGGGGCTCTACGGGATCATCGGGCTTGCCGGGGAGCGGCCCGAAGACGTGGCCGAAGCCTTCCGGTGGACCCAGTACCTGGTCGAACAGTACGGGGTCCACCTGAGCGACCTTTCGGTGACCCCTCTGTCCACCGAGCCGGGTGCGCTGCTAGACCGAAATCCGCAAAAGTACGGCATGGTGGTCGAGCGCCACAGCTTTGAGCAGTACATGGAGTTCACCCGTCATCAGTTCTTCTCCGAGCACGGTATTCACGAATCCGACTACGACCCGCTGCTGCCCCACCCGTACGGGGTCTACGCCGAAGAGGAGTACCCCGGCCGGGTACACCGGGACTTCAACTCCTTGGTGGCCCATATCCAAGGGGGCATGTCCGCCGTTCACCAGGCTCGCTCGGCGCAGTCGTTGCGCTACTTCACCGATCGGCTCCAGCTACGCTTGGAGTCCAAGAGTCGATACTACAACCCCTGGACCTTGATCTCTTGGGGGATCCGCATCGCCCTAGATAAGGGGTATCGAAAACTCGAGGTGGATGCCACCCTGGCCCACATTTTGTGTCCGACCCGGGCGGTGCTGGTGGCCGCCGAACTAGACCCGGGAACCTCAGCCCGCCTGGAGGGACTCTCGCGCACCCTGAAGGGCGACTTCGAGCTGACCATCCGCTCCACCGCCGACTCCGTCTGGGGTTTCTGGGAA
>CAZDLH010000006.1:0-15142 GCA_964505925.1 uncultured Burkholderiales bacterium | reverse complement strand
CTTGTGGCTCTCCGAAGAGCCGATAGTAGAGACGACACCCTCACCGATACGAGCGAGGATGGTCTCCTCACCGGCTCCCCCGACCAGTCGAGCGATGTTCGCCTTCACCGTGACCTGACAGACGGCTCTCACCTGAATACCGTCTTTAGCCATGGCCGCGACGAATTCGGTCTTGATCACTTTGGGGTTGACCGACATCGAGACCGCTTCTTGGACATCGCGTCCAGCCAGGTCGATGGCCGAAGCTCTCTGGAAGTCCAAGGGGATGCGGGCTTTATCGGCTTCGATCAGCGCCCGGACCAGGCGGTCCACGCGACCCCCGGCCAGATAGTGGGCCTCGAGATTCTCAGCGTTCACCTCGGCGAGGCCGGCCTGGGTTCCCATGATCAGCGGTTTGACGATAGCGTTGGGGTCCACCCTTCTCAAGCGCATTAAAAAGAGCTCCCAAAGAGAGATCTTTACGTGGCTCGACATAGCTTCGATGTACAGTCCCACGGGAACGTATGACAAAAAGAAGGCCCCTGCGATAAAGAAACAGGCTAATAGGAATATTATCGTGTTCAAGATACACCTCCTAGAGCGTTCTGGGTCTGCGACAGCCCGCTCCTCATTTTGGTATCGGCTATGATGTTCTCCATCTTGTAGTAGTCCATGACGGAGAACCGACCTTGGCTGAGGGCTTCGAAGAGCGCCACTGGGACCTCCGCCTGAGCCTCCACCACTTTGGCTCGCATCTCTTCGACCTGAGCTCGCATCTCGGTCTGTCGAGCCATGGCGTTGGCACGGCGCTGCTCGGCGCGGGCTTGAGCGACCCGCTTATCGGCTTCGGCCTGATCGATCTGCAGTCGCGCACCGATATTCTCGCCCACATCGATATCCGCGATATCGATGGAGAGGATCTCGAAAGCGGTACCGTTATCGAGGTCGGTAGCTAAGACCGACTCGGTGATCAGCTCCGGGTTCTCGAGCACCTGTTTGAAGTCCCGAGATTTACCGATCGCTGTCACGATGCCCTCGCCTACCCGAGCGAGCACGGTCTCTTCGCCCGCCGAACCGATGAGCTTTGAGATGTTCGCCCGAACGGTGACTCGGCAGACCGCTTTTACCTGAATTCCGTCCTGGGAGACGGCCTCGATGAGAGGGGTGGTGATGACCTTAGGATTCACGCTCATCTGGACGGCCCGCAGTACGTCTCGACCGGCGAGATCGATACTGGTTGCCTGGTCCCAATCGAGCGGTATGTTCGCCTTGGAGGCAGCGATCAAAGCCGCGACCACATTTCTAACGTTCCCACCTGCCATATAGTGGGTCTGGAGCTGAGGCACGGAGACGTGAATATCGGCATACTCCGCAGTGATGGCCGGTAGGATCAGTTCGTGGGGTGGGATCTTTCGGAAGACCCGAATCACGAAGAGCTCGAAGAGCCCGACCTTTACCCGAGAAAGCTTGGCCGATAGCCAGAGCGGGAACGGGACGAAGTAGAAGATGATCTGGAATCCGATAAACAGAAAAAATAGGAATGTAAATAGAAACGGTAGCGAGTTCAAAACTAGAGACTCCCTTCAGTGTCGTGTGGTTGGGAAGGCGGCACGCTCCGCACCCAGATCTTCCCGGATTCGATCTCGACGATCTCAACCTCCGTATCCTTAGGTAGGAGCTCTCCCCTACTAGCGACTTCGAAGGACTCTCCGCCAAACTTTGCCGAGCCTACAGGTCGTAGGGAGCTCACCGTCCGGCCTCGCTCGCCGATAGCGAGCGGTAGAGACAGACCTTCTGAAGAAGCTGGGATACTGGCCTTGGGCGCCTCGAGAACGAACAGCTTTCGAGTGACGCAGAGATGGGGCACCAGCTTGAGAGCTAAGAGCGCTGCTGAGACTCCTAGCACGGTGGAGACCATGAAGATGACCACTCCCATCTGAAGACTCTCTGCGACGATCACGCTGAGAGCCACGAAAGCCGCCCCTGACAGGAGACCTCCGATGCCG
Organism: uncultured Burkholderiales bacterium; assembly: GCA_964505925.1. Classification (GTDB taxonomy): domain Bacteria; phylum Vulcanimicrobiota; class Xenobia; order Xenobiales; family JADMJV01; genus JAEXNA01. The sequence goes on along the minus strand of CAZDLH010000006.1, from coordinate 13,157 downwards.
AAGCCCGGTATCACGAAGATCTCCAGGGCCGCCATCGCGATCCCGATCACCAGCAGGGCCAACGGAAGCCAGAGATCTTCCCCTTGGGTATAGCGCCCGATGAAAAGAAACGTAAAGCTTAAAAAACAGAGAAACTCTGCCAGGCCTGACCCCATCGTGACGATAGACAGTCCCAAAAAGATGGCTCCCAGCACTAAGAGGACGCTCTGAGCGGTGGTCCCTCCGAGTATATGGCCCACGCTCTCCGCGAGAGTCTGCGCCGAGGCAGCACTACTCATCAGCCATCCGAGTAGAAAAATATACAGTGTACACGAGCGCACTTGGTTCATACGAAATACCTCCTTTCGCATCTTAACTAAGGATTCAGAGTTCGGATTCTTTATCGCCCTACCGACTAAATCCCCCAAAGACCTCCAATGTCTCTTCCGCAAAAGCATATCATGTCGCGCAACATTTTCCTATTGTAAAAACAGTAAACCTCTCGAGAGGTCATCTGCGACCGCCCCAGTCGCTTCTTTCGCCCATGAATTTCAGCCAGAGTTTACCTGCGGGATGAAGTCTGTTCGGTCTGCCGGAGGGGTCCCAGCAGTAGAGTAGTGCCTAGTCGGGACGAAGAATGCGCTCTGGAGCGATGTCGCCCGATGTAGAAAGGAAGTGCTCCCATGTTGCCTCGTTTTGAATTCGACAGCCGGGCCCTCACCCAGCCTTTACTGGCGACTCCAAAAGGCCGAACCACCAGAAAGAAAAAGGAGCCCGAAAGAGCTCTCCAGCCCTCCTTAGAGCTACAGGGCGTAGAGGACCGCTACAGCCGGAGTTCGGCTAAACAGCAGAAGGAGCAGCTCGAAGAGGAGTTATCCATGAGACTGGCCGCAGAGAAGGTCCTCCATCAACAGAAGATGAGAGCGCTCCTCCAGCAGATGGAGATGCAGCTGTTCTCGATCTGGCAAGACGTCTGGCTCCAGCGCCAGAAGAGCTGGAACGACTACCAGAAATCCTGGGCCAAAGTCATGCTGAGCTGACCGCGCTCGCGAGCGCTCCGCGGACCCAGGCCTTCCCTCCTTCCACATCGGAGAAGACCCCGTCGCGCTGAGCTGCTAGCGCTCTGGCCTTCAGCTCGGCGAGCTGCGGCCCTTCCTCGAGCCCGCACTCGAGGAGCTCTCGACCGGTGATGATGGGGCGAGAATTTCGGTGCTGCTCGAGGTATCTCTCCAGGCGTCGCTGGAATCTAGCGTGTCGACTCAGGCTACTAAAAACAACCAGGGCGACGGGCGAGAGCCGGTCTAGAAGCTCTGCGACCTTCGAGGCTGGCATCTCCTCGTCGGAGGCTCCCGAGATTCGGCCTACCGCGGCAATGATATCGAAAGGCCACTCGAATTTTGGCCAACCGAAGCGCGAGCGGACCGCTTCTCGGCTCTCGTCGGTGAGCTCCATACCGAGCACGAAAAGCGGCACCTTCCATCGCTCTTCCTGGGGGACGAGCTCAGGAAAGCTCTCTAAAAACTCGAGAGCGCACTGCACTCTCAAAGCGACTTTGCCCCGGAGGTTCAGTCCCGAGAAGATCGCGGGTAGGAGCTTCAAGCTCTGTAGGCGCTCCAACACCTTCAGAGGCTTGGTCTCGGAGAGAGCCAGTCGCAACTCCTCCCGGAGCCGCTCGGGCTTCGCCAGATCGAAAACCCCGGTCTGGAGAGCCGAACTCAAAAGATGGCGGGTGGCGGGCTCTATGGTCATATCCAATCGCTGCTCGAAGCGCACCGCTCGGATCATGCGGGTCGGATCGTCGAGGAACGAGTGGTTGTGCAGACAGCGGATCACTCCGCTTTCGAGATCGGCGAGCCCTCCGAAGAAGTCCACCACCGGCCCTTCGAGACCGCCGCTGAGCATCACGGCCAGACTGTTGATGGTGAAGTCCCGGCGATAGAGGTCGGCCTTGAGGTCGCTCTGGGAAACTTCGGGCAGAGCAGCCGGTCGGCAGTAGACCTCCCGTCTGGCGGTAGCGATGTCGAGCTTATCCCCGTCGGAGAAGCGCAGCGACGCCGTCAGGTACTTCTCGTGCTGGTGAAGCGTCGCTCCCAGTTCGGCGGCGAGCTCTTTGGCCAGCGTTAGCGCGTCGCCCTCCAGAACCAGGTCGAGGTCTTCGCACGCTCTCCCCAGTAGGAGATCCCGGACCGACCCGCCCACCAGATAGAGCCGTTCTCGCCTCTGGCGCGCCATCTCCGAAGCGCGTCGAATCCGCTCTTTCCAGACCTCAGAAAGGCTGTCCAGACTGACCCTTCGCCCCTCTACCCCCCGCGCCCAGGCCCGGGTGGTCTCCTCTTGATGGTAGAGGTCTCTGAGCAGATCGGTGCGGCTGATCACCCCGACCACTCGCCCCTCATCGAAGACCGGAAGCGTACCAGCACCGCGTTGAACCACCAGCCGACGGACCTCCTCTAAGGGATCCGAGGCCTGCACGCTGACCACTCTATGGGTCATCACCGAGGAAGCGGGGGCGTGGCCGAGATCGTGTTCTAGCGCTCTTTCGAGGTCGCTGCGCGAAACGATACCCGAGAGATCCCGATCCTCCCCCTCCACCAAAGCGGCCCGAAAGCCGACTCGGATCAGCTCCGCTTTAGCCTGCTCTATGGTGGTATCTTTCGAGATCCAAAAGACATCTCGGGACATCGCATCCCCGACGGTCACCGGAGCCCCCTGTACAGCCTGCTCGATGGAATCGCGAAGCTCTGCCACGATCTCCTCTAACGACGCCTTGACCCCCGAAGCCGCCGCCGCCCTAGAGTGACCGCCACCGCCCCAGCGAGAGACCCAGACGTCCACCGCGAAGTCGTCGTTGGAGCTCCGAGCGGCGATACTGCACTGTTTGCCATCGACTTCTTGCAGGCAGAAGCAGGCGTCCGCGTCGTGGATCTCGAGCAGTCGGGTCGCCAAAAGCCCGAGCCCGAAGACCGACTTGGCTCGCTTAGCTCCAGCGATGAGCACCCGCCCGCCGGGCCCTTCCAGCAGCTCACCTTTAGACAGGTACTCTTCCATCAGAGCTCGCTGGTCGGAGTCGAGGGGCTCCTTGAGGAACTCGTTGACCACCTCGAGGTTCGCCCCTCGCTCCAGCAGGTGGGCTGCCGCTTGAAGGTCCCTGGGGGTAGTGCTGGCGTAGCGAAACGAGCCCGTCTCCTCGTGCAGTGCGATGAGCGCCAGAGTAGCCTCCGGCGCAGTGATCTCCAAGCCTTGCTCTAGGCATCGCTCCAGCACCAAGGTCACCGCTGCCCCTACCTCTTCGACCCACTCTTGATCGCCGACGACCGATTCGGCGGTCGGCGGATGGTGGTCGTAGATGTGGACCTCCACGCCCGGTTGGTGCAGCAGCGGTCGAAAAGGACCGAGGCGGGATGCCAGCCGAGTGTCCACAACGATCAAGCGACCCACCTGAGCGGCCAGGGCTCGCTTGATGGACCAGGCCGGGAAATCCCTACGGTGGAGCGCGTAGAACTCTGCCACCCCACTGCCCATCCGTCCAGGAAACACCATGCGGGCCTCCGGATACAGCTTGCGAGCCAAAACCATGCTCGCAAGGCCATCGAAATCCGTTCCCACATGCGAGAGAATCAAGCTCTCTTTAGTCTGAAGTTGGGAGACCAATCAGCGCCACCACTCTTTCTAGTTCTGGCTGGACCCGGTCCGCTAGGCGGCGATGGCCCAGAGCGTTCGGGTGCACCGAATCCAGCTTTAGTTTCGGATCGGTCAAGATCCCGTCGAGCAGGTCCGGTACGAGGCCCAACCGCTTATCGGCCGCGACCTCCCGGAACATCTTCTCGAAGCGGTCCGAGAAGAGTCCCCCGCGAACCCCGAGCAGAATCACCGGCACTCCGCTCCCGTGTAGTTCGTCGATCATGGTGTTCAGATTCGACTTCGTTACCTCTGGTTCAACCTTCTGTAGGGCATCGTTTCCGCCTAGCTGGAGCAAGACTAAGGCCGGCTCCAACGGGAGCACCTCTTCGGCCACCCTGGCGACCGACTCTTCGGTGGTGGCCCCACTCTTACCCAAGTTCACGATATCGAGCCCTGTGCGCGCAGCCAGAAGTTCGACGTAGCCCTCCCCATCGGCCACTCCGAGGCCCGCAGAGAGGCTATCGCCCAACACCACCACGGGTCCGGTCCTCGGCCCTTCCGCATACCGAACGCCCCTCTGGCCGCAGCCCACTAAGAGCAGCGACACAGCGAGGATCATCCATAGTCGGTTCCACTGCTGTACCCGTACTCGAAAGGGGGCGGGCTCCAATAGGAGAACTGCACCACCATGCAATGGATCGCTCTGACCGGGATCAACGGATTTCTGGGTCATAATCTGGCTTTAGAGTTTCTAGGCGAAACGGCCTCCCCCCTGGCTCCAGCGGTCGACGCCGTCGTGGGGTCCGACCTGGCCGTGAGCCTCGAGCGGGCCAACTACCGACGCCTCCACAGCGAGCCACGATTTCACTTCACCCTGGCAAAAAAGCTCATTCCGAGTCTCCTCGCAAAAGAGCAGGAATGGGGCTGTCCCCCCCTGGCCGTGATCCATAACGGGGCCTGCTCGAGCACTACTGAGACCAACCCCGAAGTCTTCAGGGTTTTGAACCTAGAATCGTCCCAGCGGCTCTTCGAGTACTGCACCCAGAAGCGGATCCCGTTTCTGTACGCTTCGAGCGCCTCGGTCTACGGCAGCGGTTCCGAAGGCTTCTCAGAAAACAAGTCCGCCCTGTCCGACTACCGTCCACTGAATCTGTACGGGAAGTCAAAGCTGGACTTCGACCGCTGGGTCCTCGCGCAGAAAGCGCGACCCCCGGTCTGGTTCGGCATGCGGTACTTCAACGTCTTCGGGCCGTTCGAAAAGCATAAGGGCGGTCAGGCCAGCGTCTTCACCTGGGGACGGAGGCAGATCCAAGAGGTCGGCGAGATCAGACTCTACAAGAGCACCGATCCAGATATCCCAGATGGCGAGCAAAAACGTGATTTCGTAAGCGCGAGCGACGTAACGAAGACCGCTCTAGAGCTGCTCCGTTTAGCCCTCGAGCGGCCGCACTTCGACGACCAGGGGCTCTTTATCAACGTGGGCAGGGGGGTCGCGACCAGTTGGCTCGAGATCGGTCGAGCGCTCTTCGGAGCCTTGGGAGCCCTTCCGCGATTCGAGTTCCAGCCGATGCCCGAAGCTCTCGCGACCCACTATCAAAACTATACCGAAGCCGACCTCTCCAACCTGGGGAGGCTGGGGCTCGACCCGCCATCGACCCCGCTTCTCGAATCCTTCACCGAAGCGATCGAGCGAGAGGAGCGCGCAGGAATGGACTCTACGAAAGCCTAAAAAGCAAAACATGGCCCTCTTTGGTTACCTATTCGATACCGAGTACAAGCGGAAGGTCCTGTGGGATCGAGCTCAATACGCCGAGACCGAATCGCCTCCAACACTCTACGACCCCGGCGACGAGAGGCTCGCTCTTCTCCGCCTGCGAGAGGACCTCGGTCGTGTCATGCTTCTCAACAGAGTCCTCATCCGCACCTTGATCGAAAAAGGGACGCTGAGCCTCGAGGAGCTGACCGAAGTCGCTCGCGAGATCGACGAGGAGGAGGACAGTCGTAAACAGCGAGGCCCCGACCCACCCGACAGCCATAAGGTGATGGTCTGCCACACCTGCGGACGACCGAACTTTCGATTCCGCACCAGTTGTGTCTACTGCGGCTCACTCCAGTACTGAAGGGATTAGAATGCATCTAACTCAAATGGGCTCAACGGAGATTCGGATCGTACTCGGAGACATTACCGAACTGGCTGTGGACGGTATCGTGAACGCAGCAAACTCAGAGCTGAGGGGCGGCGGCGGGGTCGATGGTGCCATCCACCGAGCCGGGGGACCCTCTATCCTTTTGGAGTGTAGACAGATCGCAGGAGGCTGCCCGACCGGCAGTGCGGTCGCGACGACGGCTGGCCAGCTCAACGCCCAGAGAGTGCTCCACACCGTCGGCCCGATCTGGCAAGGGGGAGACCAAGGGGAGCCCGAGCAGCTAGCCTCGGCCTACCGCAGCAGCTTAGAGCTCGCCGCGGAGCTCGGGCTCCGAAGTCTAGCGTTTCCCAGTATCAGTACCGGCGTCTACGGCTATCCCACGGAACGAGCCGCACCGACCGCCGTAAAAACCATCCTCAGCTATATCGAAGCTCACCCGAAGGCCTTCGATCGGATCATCTTTTGCCTCTTCGGCTCCGACGACTACGAACTCTATCTCCAGACTCTCGCAGCCCTCCACGGTCTGAGTTAGCTGGAGAAACCGCCTACTGCGGCAACGAGCCGGAATAGCCGTGGGCTTCCAACCACTCCTGATCCCGAGCCTCTCCTCTACCGTCACCGAGGTCCCGATAGACATCGCGGCGAGCAGCGTGGAGGGCGGCCAGCAGCTCCGTGGGCCGACCTTTTCGACGTCGTAGCCCTTTTGTAAAGGCCTCACGAGCGACCGTCGGAAGCCCCGAACGGTGTGCGGCGATCCCTCGAAAAAGAAGCAGGGCCGCCCCCTCTACCGTGTCGGCTTCGACCCAACTCGTCGCACTGAGAAAAGCGCGAAGCTCCTCATCGGTAGCCGAGGACGACTCCAACAAAAGTTCGCCGAAGGAGGCCCCCGAGAGAGCATCGCTCGGGCTGCTCCGAAAGAGCGCGCGAGCCCGTTCCAGAGCGGTATCGAGCCGACCGGAGTGCTGGTCCGCCTCGATCAGAGCCAGCGCGGTCACCTTCTCACCGGGAGGCAGCAGGACCCACAGCTCCTCGCTCAGCCTCAAAGACAGATGGGCCGAAACGCCGTACTTGGCGAACGCCTGGCTCAGTCGGCTGCGGCCGTCAAAGGCGCGTTGCAGAAATGAGCGAGCCCTATCGAACCGGCCCTGTCTCAGGTGGAGGAGCCCCGCGAGAAGAGCTGCATCCGGCAGGGCGGTGGCGCGCTCGAACTCCCCGAGGGCCTCGTCCTCCCCCCCTCGGAGCCAAGCACGACAGCCATCGACGAAGGCCTTCTCCCCCTCGGGCACAGTGAACCGTTGAAAGAATCCCAGGTCGAGCTGGGCCTCCGGCGCGATGGTCAGATCGCTCCATTCGTCGGGGCCCAGAGGTTCCGTCGTAGGTGAAGCTCCACCGGTTCGGGGAGCCGGCGAGCCCGTCGAGCCCGGCGAGCGACGATCCCCACGCCGGGGACCGGAGGCCAACTTCTTGCTGTAGAAGATACCGCTGCCGGGAATTCCCGCGGTCGCTCGGACGCCGCTTTTTCCCACTGTCAGCTTGGCGCCTCGCGGGCCCAGGGACACAGAAACTCCGGACCGGCTCAGGTTCAAAGTCACCCCGGGCGCGATCTTCTTTCTCTTCCAGAAGCGTAGGCTCAACGAGCGCGCCGCCCTCGTGTCTGAGCGTGCAGAGACTGGAGGAGCCCCAACAGCTGCTGGGAGAGCTCGGAATCCCCCTGATCGCTGAGCTGCGCCAAGACGCCGTCGCTGCTTCCGACCTCCGAAGCTATCCGCTCGGTTCGCTTCTCCACCCTGCGTTGCAGGTCTTCGAGGTAGCTCACCAGTCCGCCGAGCTCGCCGTCGTCGAGCCAGACGCCGTGGGAAGGGCACTCGTGGAGCTCCACTTCACAGGCGGCGGTATACCGGTAGCTGAGCAGCGTCGCGCCGCACTGGGGGCAGGCCGCCTCCCCTCCCCCTTCCGAAGGTGGCGGGCTCCCTTCGAGGGACCGCCCGAGCTCGCTCTTAGCTAGCTCGGCAAAGCTGAGATCCGTGACCGCAGCTAGGGCCTCATCGGGATACCATCCCCCTTCGCAAGTTCGGCAAAGCCAAACCTGATGTTCACAAAGGGTGAGGGCTTCGAGAGCGGAGCGGCATCTAGGACAGTCCATTGAGGCCCCTTCTGTCTGGAGGGGCGAAATCATTCTGCCTCGACCAAGTCTAGGCCCCGTCCTCGTTCCCTCGAGCGGTCCCTCCGGGGAGGGCCGCTCGCTCCCGCAAGGCGCGCCGACCCTAAAGCGAGCCCTTCTCTAGCAGCCGCGCGACGCGCTGAAGGGACCTAGAGAAAAGCCAGCTGGCAAACTATCGAAAAGGATACCCAGGAGACTTAGAAACCGTTACAAAGGTACCAAGATGAACAGCGTCTCCATTTGGCGGATGAAGCTTGCTCTAGCTTTTGTCTACTTTTTCTTCGCGATCCTTCTCAACAGCGTCGGACCGGTCATTATGCAGGTGATAAGCACCTTCGCGGTAGAGAAGGCCGCAGCCAGCGTCCTAGAGGCCTTCAAGGACCTCCCGATCGCGTTCGTTTCGTTTCTGGTTGCGCCGTTCTTACCGCGGCTCGGCTATAAGAACGCGCTCTTGGCTGCGGTCGCCCTGGCTAGCTTCGCCTGTGTCTTGATGCCGCTGCTGCCCAGCTTTTTGACCACCAAGATGCTCTTCTTACTGTGCGGTACGGCCTTCGCCTTCGCCAAGGTCTCCATCTACTCTTCGGTAGCGCTGGTGACCAACGACACCCGTGGCCACGCCGCCTTTATGAACACCATCGAGGGGCTGTTCATGATAGGGGTTCTTTCGGGTTACTGGATCTTCAGCCTGTTCATCGATTCGGAGAACCCGGCTTCCCAGGGCTGGCTGGAGGTCTACTGGTGGCTCACCGGGCTCGGGATCCTCACCTTTTTCCTCGTACTGACCACGCCTTTTCGCGAGCTGGAGGTCCCCCAGGAGGTCTCCGTCCGTAGAGAGTTTCAGGACATGCTCTCCCTACTCATTCGGCCGCTGGTATACATCTTCGTCATCAGCGCGTTCCTCTATGTTTTGATTGAGCAGGGGCTCGGCACTTGGCTCCCCACATTCAACAACGAGGTTCTGGGTCTACCGGCCGCCATGAGCGTCCAGGCCACCAGCATCTTTGCTGCGACCTTAGCTTTCGGCCGACTTTCGGCGGGCTCGGTCATCCATCGCTTCGGTTGGTTCAGCGTCCTGAACGTCTCCCTGCTCGCGATGGCGGTGCTGATCTTAGTGATCATGCCGATGACGCAAGGACTAGAGCCCGACTCCGGAATGACCTGGGCTAGAGCGCCCTTGGCCGCCTTTATCTTTCCCCTCATCGGGCTGTTCATGGCGCCCATCTATCCGGCCTTGAGCTCGGTCATGCTGAGTTCGCTCCCCAAAGAGAGGCACTCTTCGATGACCGGCCTCATCGTCATCTTCTCCGCCCTCGGCGGCTCGACCGGCTCGATCATTACCGGGGCCATCTTCGGAATGTTTACCGGGCAGGCGGCCTTCTACTTCTCGTTGATACCGATCGCGGGGATCCTGGTTACGCTGCAGTACTTCAAGCGCGAAACCGACCTGGCGCGAGCCGAGCTGGGCAGCTCGAAGCTGGAGATCGGTAGCGGCGGTCACTGATAGGTGAGCGGAGCTACCGGGACGAGGGCAGGCGCGCCACGCTTTCGATGAGCGCCAGCACCGCCTCACCGTGGATATCTTCCCAGCCCTCCTCCACCGCGCTGAGCACTATCAGTCCGACCTCGCGGTCTAGTCTATAGTAGCCTACTCGGAAACTGACGGGCGCATCGCCCACGACCGCCACCCCTACGGCCTCCAGGTAGAAGAGCCCGCCGATCCTCTGTTCGATCCAAGGCTCGGTGTAGTAAGCCTCATCGACGAACTCGAGCAGATAGTCCGTCAAAGCCGCTTCGAGGACATCGTCCTCCTCGGCCTCCACCGCCTCGAAGACTACGGAGGCTCGCTCGTCCGGACTGGTCAGGGTGAACATCCCCTCGCGATCGTCTTGGAGGTCCCAGCCGCTGGCTATCTCGACCGATACCCCCGCTTGGTCGATCCGCAGCGTTTCGGCACCCAGCGGCAGCGAGAGAAATAAAACGGCGATCAGTAACGGTATTTGGCGCATGAGACTCCCATAAAAAATCTGAAGTGACCCCCTATACCTCTTCGGTTTAAGCGGCGGGTTCGTCGAGATCGAGGGTAGACTTTCGCTCGTGGTCGAGATGGAGCTCTTCTCGGATGGTCGCCGGGTCCCAGGTGCCACTGCTCTCTTCGGCTCGCAGTCGATGGTGGCCATCGGCGAAATACGTGTCCAACGTGATCTGCCGGATGCCGTCGGAATTCGGCCGGACCGTTATGAGCTGAAACTCGTGGTCGCGCTCCCCTGGCAGCCCGAAGAGTGTACTCTCCTGCCTTGCTTGAGCTAGCTGGAGGGCCTCCTCCCCGAACAGGTCGGTGACGAATCCAGGCCCCATCTGGTCCAGGATGTACCCCTCCACCTTACCGTCGCCGACCAGGTCGCGCCCGTTCCCCGGGGTGGCCAGAGACTCCCCGGGTCCTACCCGGTACGACTCGAGACCCCTGAGGCTGGTCTCCACCTCGAACGGCCCGAAGTGGGGCTGCTGTTCGAGCAGCTGAGCGGCTTGAGCCGCAGCCATCGGCACCGCGAACGAAGTCCCGCTAGCGAGACCTCCCTCGCTGCCGGCATTCCAGGCCAAGTCCACACCCAGAGCCTCCACCTCGATCCCTGAGTTGGGCGAATTGAAGGCCGCCTTCTCCCCGTTGTGGTCGACGGCTCCCACGACGGTGACGAAGTCGTTCACCAAGATATTTCGGAAAGCGCTGGGGCTCGATTCGACCCCCATAGATTCGAGCTGAGCGGCGAGCTCCCCGTGATTACCGGCCGCTACCATATAGGTGATACCGGCGTCGTAGGCTTCCTTGCAGGCTTGGATGAAATCCTGACGGGCTTTCGCGCACTCCGGATCCTCCTGCTGCACGAGATCGGCCTGGTGCAACAGCTCCTCGGCCACTTCCGCTACGGTCGAGCCGGCCCCTAGACCGAGGGAGCGCGCCACCTGGCCACGGAAGGATTCCGAGCCCGCGAGTCCGTTGAAAACCGTCTGGAGCTGCCGGGCCGAACTCTCCTCTTGGGGCTGGGCGATCACCTTCACGGTGGGCTGCTCCTCGAGAACGGTCCTCAAGCTCTGGGCCGAGTGCCGATACATCTCCTGAACGTTGAACGAGGTGGTGCTTCGAAAGGCCTCTCGAAACCCGAGCCCTCCCTGCTCTAAGGTGGCTTTCAAGTCGGCTTGGGCCGGAGCGTTCTGCATCCTCTGGACATCGGGGTCCCGGTAGTCGCTCCCGCCGATCAGCACCGACTCCACCGCTTCGCCGTGGGGGAAACCCAGATGATCTCCGCCGAACTCATCGAAGACGGCAATCTTGGCGGATCGCTCTTTCGGTTCAGCGTAGCCGGTGGGGGCTAGGGGTGGGAGGGTGCGTATTGAACTCATAACCGCATTCTAGCCAGGCGATATGAAAGAGCCCTGAAAGCCCATCGAGCCGCGTTGGCGGCGACTCGACGTTCCTCGCGCAGGGGGTCCTGAAGCGCTGAGCGCGAGCTCCTCGGTCTCCGCAGTTCGAGGGAAAACGAAGCGGGTCCAGGCGCTCTCCTTGGAGAGCTACCCGGACCCGTTTGCGCCGTCGGCGGGGCCAGCCTAGCCGGTCTTCTGCTGACTCAAAGGCGGCGAAGGCGGCGAAGGCGGCTGAGGTGTAGGCGGCTCCGGCGAAGGGCGACCGATGGAGCTATCGAGTACGGCCTTGCCTACCAGGGTGCCGAGCTGTATCCAGTTCACCGCGGATTCGGTCTGGGGTAAGAACAAAGGGAGAAACGCCGTCGCGCCTTTCACCGTGCCCAAGACCCCTGAGCTGAGATTGCGGTAGTCCATATCCTTGAAGCCTTTGGGCAGCTCCTCGGCCAACCCTCGGACCCCCAGCGCTACTTCGGCGCCAGCGTGTCCGGCCATAGCCAGACTTCCAGCCAGCGCAGCGCCGCCCCCCGGGACGAAGGTCAAGCCGCTAGCCACAGACAGAGCTAAGGAGGAGGCCCCTTCGAGCTTGTTGTCCACGCCGGGCTGACTGAGGCAATAGACCCCCCGGGCCAGGGCCATCGCGGTCACTCCGCCCTGTACCGCCGAAGCCACTTTGGGGGCCGAAGCCTCCAAGGAGGTCAGGGCCATGAGGGTCTCGGGCAGCTCTACCGCCACCTCGCTCAGCAGCATGTCCGCGGTCTGCCTCTTCGTCAAGGGGAAGAGCTTGAGCGGCTCGATCAGGGCCTCAGGCTCGCCCTCGGAGGCGGCTGCGCGGGGGTCGATGCCCACCGTGCTATCGAGCTGCAGGAGGTCGATCGGCGAGGGGTCGGCTTCGGCCTCGGGCTTAATGACCGAGTTCGTGGTCGTCGGGGACGAGCCGACTTCACCCTTCGTCTTTGGGACGGAGACCGGTGCGTTGCGATCGGTAGAGTTCACTGCTGGCCCACCCTTTGGGTGCGGTCTATTATGGCTTGAAGTCTGGATGAACACACCTCATTATCGCACCACCTCGGCGAGGTTGACTATGAACAAGTTGTGAACGGGTGACCAGGCAGTATGAACGCTCTAGTCGATCTCGAGCTCGTCTCATACGGTGTAGGAAACCGGCCCGGGAATGCACTCGTCCCGACGGCGTCGAAGGGGCTAGTGCGACGATGTCGCAACCAGTTCAGATGCCGGACCAGCCCCTCGACATATGGGAACTGACAGCGCGAAGCCTAACTTTTCAGATGGCGGCTTTCGAGGCTGTCCAGACCCACGCCGGATATCGGCAGGGCTGGTTGGTCTTTTTTCTAGCTGCACTCTCCCGCGCTCTGGCAGAGGCTGGGGTCCTGATGATCAATCGGGTCGACCGCTGGGGCTTCCTGCGCTCGATCTTCGGCAGCGCGGTAGCTCTCGCCGTCTCCGCCTTGATCTGGGCCGCCTGCATCTGGCTCGCCGTGCAGCTCCTGCTCGGTCACCGGAGCGACTATCTCGACGTACAGGCGTTGGTTCTGATCAGCTACGCGCCTTTGATCTTTAGCTTTCTTTCTATCGTTCCCCACCTAGGCCTACTCTGGAACAGCCTGCTCAAGGTGTGGACGCTGGCCATAACGGTCCGAGGGCTGACCGTTACCTTCGACCTCTCCCCCAGCCACGCGGTCCTGTGCGCCGGGTTAGGTTGGCTGGTCTTCTACTTGCTAACGGTGATCTTCGGCAGCCGGGCCGAGCAGTTGAGGCTCCGCTTGCTAGGCCAGCAGGAGTGGCTCAAGCCGAAACAGGCGGCCCTGGCGATC
>CAZDLH010000005.1:0-16434 GCA_964505925.1 uncultured Burkholderiales bacterium | reverse complement strand
GCCGCTCTTTTCATCCTCTTCGCACCCGGGTGCGGCGGAAGCTCGAGCCCCACTCCTGCACCGCCCCCTGGCCCTTCGCCCACCCCTACCGTGGCACCGACGCCTCCCCCGGAAGGTACGGCTCCCTATCGCCGGTATCGCGTGGTGGCCACCCACCCCCACAGCACCGACGCTTTCACCCAAGGGCTCGACTATCGCGATGGCCTGTTCTACGAGAGCACGGGGTTGATAGGTCAAAGCCGGCTCCTGGAGGTGGAGCCGGCCAGCGGGGCGGTCCTCAGGAGCGCCGAGCTGCCGAGCAGCGCTTTCGGGGAGGGGCTCACCTTCAAGGGGGACCAGATCTTTCAGCTGACCCTCAACAGCGCTGAGGCCTACGTCTGGGACCTAGACACCTTCAGCCTGCAGCGAACGCTGCGGTGCCCAACTCCCGCTTGGGGTCTGGAGTGGGACGGAGCCCGCTTCTGGATGTCGGACGGCTCGAACCGCCTCACTATGCTGGATGCGGACACCTTCGAGGTGCTCGGAACCCGGGAGGTGACCGACGGGGGGGTCGCCGTGCCTCTGCTCAACGAGCTGGAGTTCGTCGACGGTCTCCTGTGGGCCAATCTGTTCACCAGCTATGAGATCGTGGCCATCGAACCGACCAGCGGGCGGGTGGTCTTTCGAGTGGATCTCGAAGGGCTCCTCGACCGGCAAGCTCTGGGCTTGACCGGAAACGATGTGCTCAACGGGATCGCTTACGACCCCATAAGCGGGAGTATCTTCGTAACCGGGAAGCGCTGGCCCACGATGTTCGAGATCGAGCTGCTGCCGTAGAACGGACAGGCCAGTTCCTTTTTCACCGGGGAGGAATGCGAAGCCTACGTCGGAAGTCCTTGAACAACATTCATGTGAGTGTAAAAGAACTATGGCACAACCGGAAGAATATCACCGCGCCTCTAGCCGCCCGCTATCGATTCGGGCCTTTGCGGATCTTGCCGAAACGAGCCCTCGGAGGGTCCGGAGGCTGGTCCGACAAGGGCGCCTACGCACCACCGTGAACTCTAACGGGGAGACTCGAATCCCGGAAAGTGAACTCTCTCGCCTCGAGGGCGAAAAGCACAGTCGTATGCTGAAGCAATCCATGGAGCTCGCTCCTATCACCAGCGCCTTAGAATCGGGTCGGGACGACGACCTGGAAGCCTCCTACCCTCGGCTCACCGGCGGAGCGGTCGTTTCCCTGCAGCGCCACGAGGCCGCTATGGTCAGACTGGGGTTTCTCGAATCGGAGTTGGCCGCGACCCGACGTCTTCTGACCGAAGCCGCAGAGAAGCAAAACGAGCTAGAGGAGCGCAACGACGATGCCGAGCAAGACGTGGTCTCGGCCACCGTTCGCGCCGTCGAGGCCGAGAACGCTCTAGAAGAGATGCGTAGCCAAGTGGTCGACTCCACCTTTAGAGCGATGCAGCTCCAGAAGGAGCTCGAGGAGCTAAAGACCACTATGCAGCGCCCTTGGTGGAAAAAGATCTTCGGGCGATCCGACAAAAGCGAAGGCTAAATGGGGCCGAGTAGGTGATGTTAATCCGATTCATCTGCGCTGCCACCTACCGTTTCGTTAGATTTAAGGGGTGGACGTTCTCCGGAGAGCGACCCGTAGAGCCGAAGGTGATGATCCTGGGGGCTCCCCACACGGCGAACTTCGACTACTTTTTGACCCTGGCCCTGATCCATCATTTCGATCTGCCGCTGCGTTACCTGATCAAGCACACCGTGTTCGTTGGGCCTCTCGGCTGGCTGCTCCGAAGCTTGGGCGGTATCCCGGTAGACCGGCGCAAACCCGGTCGCCTCGTAGAACGCATTATCGAGACCATCAAAGAGCAAGACGAGATCGCCGTCGGCGTCCTCCCCGAAGGCACCCGCAAGCGCACCGATTACTGGAAGAGCGGTTTCTACCACATCGCCAGCGGAGCGGAGATCCCGATCTATCCAGCTCGGGTGGACGGCCCCGGCAAGCATCTCCATTTAGGACCGGCCCTCTGGCCTTCCGGAGATATCGAAGCCGACGTAGCCGTCCTAGCGGACTTCTTTGAAGGAGCCCTCGGGGTGATTCCGGAGAACCGCACCCCCGTCCGTGTCCGGCCTAGGGAGAGGAAGGCCTAAAGAGACCGGGGAACTACCGCCTCCATACCACCGGAGGATGCCCATGGAAACGAACCCTCTTCTCCAAGCCTTGACCGCGAACTACGGCGACGGAAACCCGCCGCCCGACGACGTTTCCACCGTGCGTGGACTCCTGAGCTTCGCCAAGAAGTGGCTGAGTGGCGATGTCGGCGCCGACCAGCTCCACAACCCCTGCCTCGAGCTTGCCGGCCGCCTCAAAGGCGGGGCGCAGGCCACCGAGCGAGACCTGAAAGCCAACCCCCATCTCGACCCCGGCACCAAGGGTCCCGTCCAGCGGATGGCCGTAGCCTACCGCCGTATCGCCCAGATCCTCGAAGAGCTACCGCAACTGGCCGTCGACGGCGATGTGGAAGAGTACCGGGACGCCATCGAGGAGTTCGAGTACGAGCGCCAAGCCGTACTGAACGCCCAAGACCAGGTAGCGAGCACTATGGACGGGACGGTCTTGCGCTGCCCTCGCTGCCAGATCGAAGCCGACGGGTACGACCTGTGCCCGGCCGAGCCGTCCTGCGAGATGGTCACCCTGTACCCCGATCCCAAAATGCTGACCAACCAACCCCAGCGTTCGGCCGACCTGACCCCCATCCACGCTAGCGTCTACCGCTCGTACCTGGCAGTGATGAAGGGGGACGAATCGCTACCTCACCTGATAGCTGCGCTGACCCCCCTAGAGGCTCACCTCGACGAACTCAGCCAGACCGCCCAGAGTTTAGCCGACCTCGAAGCCGGCGAAGAGGAGGAGCGAGACGAACTCGAAGAAGGGAGAGCTATGGCCCTGAAACTCCAAAGGGAGCTCGAGAGCTCGCACCAGGGCGTACTGCGGATCAAAGAGGTCATGCGGACCCGACAGATGAGGGATCTGACACGGGGATGGGAAGAGCTCTTCGATTCCGGCCAGACCATCCGCAGCCTCCTGAGAAGTTTCGCCAAACAGCGCGGCTACCTCGAGCCCGAAGCCCTCGAATCCCACGATCTCATCGAATTCCGAGGCGACTAGCTCCCGCTTTGGGGTTACGGTAACCTCCCCGCAACAGTCCCGCAACAGCTTGTAACATCGGTAACATCCCGTTAACGAAAAGCCTGGTCCGCTCCCCTTCCCGTCGAACTACTCTAAGAATACAGACGACGACAAAAATTCTAGGAGTGTGTGCGATGAACGTAGGGATGAATGCCAATTTACAGATGGGTCTCGGAGCGAACCAAGGGATCGGCGGCTTCCCCGGAGCAGGCCTAGGAGTCGGTCAAGCGCAGGGTCAGCAAGGCAACCCGATGCTGGAGATGATGAAGATGATGCTCCAGATGATGGCGGGCGTGATGGGCGGACAGCAGGGCGGCCAGCAGTGTGGATGCGGGTGCGGTGGACACGCCGGAGGATGCGGCTGCCAGGCCTGCCAGCGCAATCAGGGATTAGGTTTCTAAAAAGTTTTCAGACGAATTCCGTCCGAACCTGTCTATCTCTCTTATAAGACAGGATACTCGAGAGAGGGTGAAGCGCCAACTTCACCCTCTCTCTTATTTTTCAGACCGGGCTCCGACCCCTCGAACTCCGACGAGCGCCGCCTTCGAACGAGGTTCAGCTCAGCGCCCCCCCGGCACTCTTCTTGAACGGAGCTGGAACCGGCGAGCCCGTTCAGCCCGGTTGTGACGGTCGAACAACGATCATGTTACAGAATGTTCATATCCTTCACACTTTCCTAACATCTTAGAGCTATCAATTCTCCCTCAGACCCTTAAAATAGACTTAAATCAAGCTAAGGGAGCACAACAATATGAATATGAATATGAACATGAACTTCGGAATCGGCGGACAGCAGGGCATTCGTCCGGGCGGTTGTATGCCCCCTTTCGGCGGCAATCAGGGCATCGGTGGCGGCAACCCGATGCAGATGATGATGCAGATGATGATGATGATGATGAACATGATGCAGATGGCTCAGCAGGGCGGCATGGGCGGTCAGATGGGCGGTCAGATGGGCGGATGTGGCTGCGGTTGTGGCGGCCCGGTCGGCGGCTGCGGATGCCAGGCCTGCCAGCGGAACATGGGATTCGGGTTCTAAAGGAGACGAAAGATTTAGCCTCCTACAGATCAGGGCCGAACCGAGTTCGGCCCTGATTTTGATCTGTTCGTCTCTCGCCCCAAATTCGACCGCCCAGGATGCCCGCGGCGGGTTTGGCCCGGGGGTATTGGGGAGATCATAGTTAGGATGTTTCACCTACCCCCTCCACACCTCGAGAACTTCTTCCCAAAAAACGCGGCGCCTTGGGCCCTGCCCGCCATCGCGCCGGCCCCAAGGCGAAGAGGACCCCACACCGGGAGCCGCTGGCTCGGCTTAGCGCTCCTCCTGCTCTTGCTGACGGGTCTCGGAGGGTGCCGGGATCACCGGGAGACCATCCCCGACGAGGTGGCGACCTTGCTAGGTCTGGAGATCGAGCGCCCTCTACAGGTAGCCTTGGCCGCCCCCCAGGGAGCCACCGCTAGCGCTGCCGAAGTAGAGAGCGTCACGGTGGTCTTCAACCAGCCGATGAAGGAGCTCAGCGCCTCTTCCGCCGAGGAGCGGCGCCCCTTTTCCATCACCCCCGAGGTCTCCGGTCGCTTTCGCTGGAAGGGCGCCGCCACGGTGAGTTTCGAGCCCTCGAAGCCGCTTCCCGGCGCCACCGAGTACCGGGTCGTGGTCCCCGCTGGACTGGCCAGCCCCGCGGGGAAAGAGCTGGCCGAGGAGTACAGCTTCACCTTCGAGACCCCTCGCCCCCGAGCGCTGCGCTCCCTTCCCCACAGCGGCCAGACCGATTGGCCCGGAACCGCGCCGATGGTCCTCCAGCTGAACCAGCCGGTGGAGCCGGAGATCCTCAAGAAGTATCTAGAGCTCAAAAGTGCCGGAGGCGACCGGATCGAGATCATCGAGGTACGCGCGGCAGGCGAAGATCAGGCCTCCATCTGGAGCCAGGTCCCCGGACAGTCCGAAGGCAGCCAGACGCTTTCTTTCGACCCTGGGTCCACCTATCTGGTCGAAGCCGCCCCGCTGGCTCCTAAAACCGGCTATTCGCTTTTGATCAAGCCGGGGCTCACGGGCACCCAAGGCGCTCTCCCCTCCGAGGAGGAGGAGGCCATCAGTTTCACCTCCCTGGGCCCGCTAAGCCTACAAGAGGACACCAACGAAGTCATGGACCCGGACGACTCCGTGACGGTGCGGTTCTCGACCCGAGTCAACGCCGCTGAGTTTAAGAAGCATCTATCGGTCGAGCCCGCCGTCGAGATCCCCAGTGCCGACTACGATCAGTACGACGACCTCGAGAACCAGTTCCTCTACCTCGCACTCGAGCCGAACACCGACTACAGCTTCACCATCTCCGGAGAGCTTCAAGACATCTACGGCCAGCAGCTCGGAGAGGACGTCACTTTCACCCGGCGCACCGGCGACCGCTCCTTGGTCATGGTCTTACCCAACGGCATCGGAGTTCTGGAAGCGAAGGGGGACCCCGTCCTACCCGTGGGGCTGCGGAACGCCCAGAAAGTGACCTACCGGATGGTGAACCTCTCCCCCGAGACGGTTCTGAAACTGATGGGCGACGACAGCCGTGAGTGGCTCTGGGGTAGTAAGCCGTACAGTCCGGAAGGCGGCTTCACCGACAGTGCCACCCTCGAGCCGAAAGGCCCCAAAAACGAGATGTACGACTGGCCTTTGTCGATAGAGAAGGTTCTCGACCCCTCCGGGACGGGCTTCGTCTATCTACAGGTGGAGGCTGTCGACGCCAGCGGAAAGCAGACCGAGAGCCGCCGCGCTCTGATCCAGGTGACCGATCTGGCCGGCACGGCAAAGTTCGGCGACTCCGAGTCCTTGATCGTAGCCAGTTCCCTCTCCACCGCCTCCCCGATGTCGGGCGTTAAAGTGAGCCTGTTCGACCGACTCGGACGCCCCCTTTGGAGCGGGCAGACCGGCAGCGACGGTACGGTGAAAGCGCCCTCCCGGAGCGACCTTCTGCCGGCCGGAGCCGAGCGGTGGGACAACCCCCTAACCGTCCTGCTCGAAAACGGAACCGACCGAACCTTCGTAGAGTACAACTCTTTCGGAGAGGTCTGGGCTGGACGGTACGACATACCTTTTCGCTGGAACGATGCGCCCCACCAGATCGTGGGCTCACTCTACACCGACCGCGGCCTCTACACGCCTGGGGATGAGGTCCATCTCCGGGGAGCTCTCCGGGACCGCTCCCAGGATCGCTGGAACGTCCCCGAGCTCGATGAACTTACCTATCAGGTTTTCGACTCCCGGGACAAAGAGCAGTCCTCCGGGGAGGTTGCGATCTCCGACTTCGGAACCTTTCATCACACCTTGAACCTCCCCGCGGAGGCTCCCGCCGGCTCCTACCGGGTGGTCTATCAGATCTCCGACGAATCGGCTAGCAAGCTGAACTTGGGGCGCGCTATCGCGAGCTTAGCCTTCCGGGTCGAGGAGTTCGAACCGGCTCAGTTCGAGGTCGAGCTGAATAGCCCCGTCGAACACCCCGTAGCCGGAGAGACCCTCCCGTTTGTGGTGAACGCCCGCTGGCTCTTCGGTGCCCCCATGGCCGACCAGCCCTTAGAGTGGTCGGCCCGCCTGGTCCCCTCCACCTTCGAGAGTCGCGAACACCCCGGTTTCGAGTTCGGCCCCCTCGGTTTCGACAACGGTACCGAACCCAACGGCGACGATCCGGTCTTGCTGCACCAAGACGAAGAGGCCACCACCGATGCCCAAGGGTCCTGGAGCGGCGCGATCGACACCGCGGGGATGCCTTATCGGGGGGACGCCACCCTGGTGCTCGAGGCCACCGCGCAGTCCGAAAGCCGACGCTCGGTGACCGGTCGACTGGCCCTACCGCTAGCCCGAGGCGAATTCCGTCTCGGGGCTAAACCCTCCACCCGCTTCCATACAGGTGAAGATCCGATGAAAGTCTCCTTGGTGACGATATCGCCCGGGGGCGGAGCGGTCTCGGGCCAGAAGGTCACCCTAGAGCTGATCCGGCGCAGCTGGAACTCCGTTCGCAAGACCGACGTGGACGGTCGGTACCGTTGGTTTAGTGAGACGGTGGACGAAGTCGAGAGTTCCCGAACGATGACCACCCGCCGGGACGAGCAGGAGCTCGAGCTCAGTCCGTCCCAGGCGGGCTACTACGTAGTCCGCCTGAGCGCCTTAGATTTTCGCGGCAACGAGGTGCTCACCGAGACCTCGTTCTACAGCGCGGGCTCCGACTACGTAGCCTGGGCTCGCAACGACCAGAACACCTTCGCCATGCGACCCGACAAGGTTCGCTACAGTCCCGGCGAGACCGCTAAAGTTCTGCTGGAGTCTCCCTTCGAGGAGGCGACCGCCGTGATCACCTACGAGCGCGACACCATCTTGCACACCGAGGTCCGCCGGTTAAAGGGTAGCACCCCGACGCTCGAGATCCCCATAGACGGGGAGTATCTGCCCAATTTCTACCTCTCGGTGATGCTGTTTCGCGGGCGTATCGAACCGGCTCAGCCGGACCCCATGGAGGACCTCGGGAAGCCCGCCTTTGCCCTGAGCTACCTTCAGATCCCGGTCTCGGCTGAGAGC
This sequence comes from uncultured Burkholderiales bacterium, assembly GCA_964505925.1. GTDB lineage: Bacteria > Vulcanimicrobiota > Xenobia > Xenobiales > JADMJV01 > JAEXNA01. The sequence continues at coordinate 8,698 of CAZDLH010000005.1, read as the reverse complement.
CGACGCCTCAAGGTCTCCCTGACCTCCGACCGGGAGGTCTACGGACCCGGCCAAGAGGTGAAGCTCGAGCTGCGAGCCGAGGACGCCGACGGGAAGCCGGTGGAGGCCGAGTTTAGCGTAGCGGCCGTCGATCTGGGAGTCCTGAACCTGATCGACTACCAGACCCCGGATCTGTTCCAAGACTTCTACACCGATCTCCCTTTGGCGGTTCGAACCTACGACAGCCGCATTCACGTGATCGGTCAGCGTAGCTACGGGACCAAAGGCGAAAACCGAGGGGGCGGCGGCGGCTTCTTCCCGGAGGTCCGCTCGGACTTTCGCCTCACCCCCTTATGGGAGCCGGCGCTGCGCACCGACGACCAGGGGAAAGCCTCGGCGAGCTTTCGTCTGCCCGACTCCCTCACCAGCTTTCGAGTCATGGCCACCGGGCTGACCAAGGACACCCTGTGCGGCTCGGCCGAGCTCGAGGTGAGCAGCAGCCAGCCCCTCGCGCTTCTTCCCGCCACCCCTAGCTTCGTCCGACTGGGCGACTCCCTGGAAGCGGGAGTGACGGTGGTCAACACCTCAGGCGAGAAGGGTTCGGTGGAGGTCTCCCTCACACCGAACGGCTACGGCCTCCAGGCGCCGGAGTCGAAGGTCATCTTTCTGCGGGACGGCGAACAGCGCGAGGTCCGCTTCCCGCTATCCCTACCGGCCGAAGGCTTCGCCGCGGGCCGGCTCCCCTTACAGTTCCAAGCCCGAATGGACGACCTGCAGGACACTCTCGCCGTCGAGTTCGATGTGGTCGAGCCCGGCGTGGAGACTACGCTCGCCCACAGCGGTCGCCTTCAGGCCGACGGTCCAAAAACGGTCGAGATTCCGCTCGTGGTGCCCGACTCGGCGGTGCCGGGTAGCGCCGCCTTGGAGTTCACCGTATCGCAGACCCTGCTCGGCGGACTGGCCCCCGCCTTGCAGAGCTTACTGCAGTACCCGCACGACTGCCTCGAGCAGCGCCTAGCTCGCCTAGAGCCTCTATTGAGTCGGCAGCTGTTAGCCCGACGCCTGGGTCTCGACAAGTCCGAGGAGACCGCTCTCCAGGAGCAGGCCCAACGGGAGCTCGACGCCCTCGGCAGCTACAGCGACCCCAGCGGCGGGCTTAAGATCTGGCCGAATTCCGAGCGGGTCCACCCGTACTTGACCGCTCGAGCCTCGACTCTGGCAAAACAAGCGAAAAAGCAGGGGTTCCGCGTTGAAGCCGGCTGGACCAGCGCAGCCGAAGACTATCTGAAAGGCTTTATAACCGGAAAGAGCGGCCCTTCCTTGCCCCTGTCCGAACCGGAGGTTCTGGCCTCCCGGGCGGCGGCGCTCGAAGCCCTCGCTACCACCGGCTTCCCGATCGCCTCGTACCTCAACAGCAGCCTAGCCAAGCCGGAGGGGCTCGAGGTCTTAGCTCTGGCTCACCTACTGGACGCCGCGCGCATCGCCGACCAGCCCAAGGCCGTCGAAGCGCTGACCCAACTGCTAAAGAACCGGGTCCAGCTCGAAGGGGCCACCGCTCACTTCCCCCAGACCGAGGAGAGCCTACCCTGGCTCTACGCCGATCCGGTGGTGGTGACCGCCCGAGCTCTAAAAGCTCTGGTCTCGAGCGCCCCCGATACGCCGCTGGGCCCGCCTCTAACGACCTGGCTCTCGGAGGCCCGGAGTGAGGATGGCGACTGGTCGAACACCGCTCAAAAAGCGGCGGCTTGGAGCGCTCTTGCCGCCTACAGCGAGAAGGTCGAAGAGGGCTCTGATAGTAGCGCCCAAGCGGTGTTGACCGTCGCTAACGAACAGGTCTTCGAAAGCGCCCTAGAGCCGAAAGCGGCTCCCCAGCAGACCTACCGACAGCCTTTAGAGACCGCGGGCTCCACCCCCGTCACCGTCGGGCGTGAAGGCGAAGGGACCCTCTACTACCGGCTCTCCTTAAACTATCGGGACCGCGAGTACGGCCCGGCTCGAGACGAAGGGATGACGGTGCTGCGCACTATCACCGATCTCTCGGGCTCGCCGGTCCAACGGCTGCGCGGTGGAGAGCTGTACCGGGTTCAGCTGTCGGTGATCGCCCCCGCCGAGCGTCGCTTCGTGGTTCTAGAGGATCCGCTCCCCGCGGGCTTGGTCGCCGTGCAGCCGGACTTTGCAACCGAAGCTCAGAAGCTAAAAGACCTGCTGACCCGAAGTAACAGCGACCGCTCGCCGGGCTGGACCTTCGAGCACTTCGAACTGGGGGCTCAGCGGGTGCTCCTGTTCGCCGACAAGCTCTCTGCCGGAGAGCACCTGTACGAGTATCTGGTCCGGGCTCAGACCGCGGGCACCTACGCCCATCCGCCCGCCCAAGCCTGGGAGATGTACCACCGGGAGCTGTTCGGGCGAAGTGGAGCCGGTCGCATCGAAATCCGACCTTGACCCTGCTGGCCCGCATCGGCCGATGCCGAGCCCTGTGGGGTCTCGGGCTGCTGGTCCTGGGGATGGTCGGCGCCCTCTACGGATGGCCTCTCCCGCCGGAGCTTCGTGACCTGAAGGCCCACCGGGGTCTGCAGCTTCTGGATCGGCACGGTGAGCCGCTGCGCCTGCTCCGCCCGGAGGAGGCGGCGAGCTTCGAGTGGCTGCCGCTGTCGGAGTTCCCGGACGACCTGCAGGCGGCTATCCAGCTGGCCGAAGACCGGCGCTTCGCCTACCATCCCGGTGTGGACCCTCTAGCTATAGGCCGGGCTGCTCAGAGCAATCTGCGCCACCGCCGGGTGGTCTCCGGCGCCTCCACCATAACCCAGCAGCTGGTGCGCACCGCCCGCCGTGAGGCCCCTCGGTCTGCGGGCACGAAACTCGCCGAGGCCCTCTGGGCTCTGCGCCTGGAGCGGCGCTACAGCAAGGATCAGCTCCTGGAGGCTTACCTGAACCGAGTCCCCCTCGGCGGACCCACGGTGGGCTTCGGGGAGGGGGCCTGGACCTATTTCGGCAAGCCGAGCCGAGCGCTCTCTTTGGGGGAGGCCGCCCTACTCTGCGTTCTGGTGCGGGCTCCCGGAGGGTTCGACCTCGAGAGTCCCGAGGGGCTGGCAGAGGTGTTACATTTTCGCAGGCTGCTCCTGCAGCGGATGGTCGAAGCCGGAGCCGTCCGCGCCGACGAGGCCGAGCGCGCCGCCGACGAGGACGTCGAGTTCCGTCCGGAGGCACCCCCCTTCGCCGCCCCCCACTTCTGCGATCTGGTGCTCGAGCGGTTCCCCGAAGCGCGGGGTAGCCTTCGCACCAGCCTCGATCTGCCTCTCCAGCAAGCGATCGAAGGCCTCGCTTCAGCCCGCCTTCAGCTGCTAGCGAACAAGCGGGCGGGAAACCTCGCTGTGGTGGTGGCCGAAGTGGAGACCGGCCGGATCCGCGCCCTGGTGGGCTCCGGAAGCTATTTCCGTAGCCACGATGGACAGTGGAACGCCGCCGACTCGCTCCGGCAGCCCGGCTCGACCTTAAAACCGTTCACCTACGCTCTCCTGCTCGAGAAGGCGGCCAGCCCAGGGCTGCTCCTCCCGGACCTGCCGCTCCTCGAGGACCAGAGCATCCGCAGCTATCTGCCCGACAACTACGACCGGCGCTACCACGGGCCGGTCCGAGCGCGCGTTGCCTTAGCCTCCTCCTACAACGTTCCGGCGGTAAAAGCGCTCGAGCGCGTCGGGGTGAGTTCGCTGCTGGCGCTCCTGCGGGGGTGCGGCCTAGAGCTCCCCGAAAGACCCCAGCACTACGGCCTCGGCCTGACGCTGGGGGACGGCTCGTGCTCGCTGCTGGAGCTGGTCGAGGCCTACCGGGTCTTAGCCAGGGGGGGCGTGTGGGGTCCGCTCGAACTGCTGGAGGACAGCGTCCCGGACGCAGCCCGAGAGCGCCGGGTGTTAGAGGCCCGGAGCGCCTACCTCGTCACCGACATTCTCGACGATCCCTACGCCCGAACCCCCGCTTTCGGTCGCGACAGCGCCCTCGAGCCCCCCTTCCCGTGCGCGGTGAAGACCGGCACCTCGAAAGGCTACCGCGACAACTGGACAGTAGGGTACACCCCGACCCACGTGGTGGGCGTCTGGGTGGGCAACTCCGACGGCTCGCCTATGCGGGAGGTCTCCGGCATCAGCGGCGCCGGGCCGCTCTTCGCCGACGTCGTAGCCCTGTTGGGCGACGGGGGGGACTTCCCCGTCCCGGACGGGCTCGAGAAGCGCACGAGCTGCCTGCTGTCGGGAGCTACGGCCGGGCCCGAATGCATTCAGACGGGCCCCGAGTGGTGGCGCAGCGACCGCTCGGCCCAGCCTTGCGCGGTCTGCCGCCTAGATGAAAACGGGAAGCGGACCTACGCCTGGGACCCGCTCTACTGGAGCTGGGCCGAGGAGCGCGGACTGCCCCTGTGGGCCGACGCGAAGCCGACCGAGGGCGAAAGCGGCGAAACCGCTGTCGGCCCGGCCGACGAGGCGCAAGCGCCGGCGCTGCGGATCACCTTCCCCCAAGACGGCGATGTGCTGCTCTTCGATCCCGATCTCAGAGCCCGAGCTCAGACCTTGCGACTCCAGGCCGCCGGGGGGCGCGGCTCGCTCCGGTGGCAGATCCACACCGAAACCGACGGCGGAGCGACCCAACGGACCGTCCATCAGGGCCTCGACCGGCGCATCTGGTGGCCCCTCGAACCGGGCCGTCATCGCCTGGAGGTGAGCGACGACGACGGTCGCACCGCCTCCATCAGGCTCGAGGTGCGGGGGGATCCGCGGGACGCCCGCTCCTAGCCAGCCTCGGTTCGCCTGCCGTGGGGAGACCGCCCCTTATGGAAGGCTTTACGGGAGGCTTTGCGGGAAGCGTTACGGAGGCGGACTGCCCTTCGGTAGCGAGGCCTCCAGCAGACGACCGGTGACCTCCCGACCCTGAGCCCTCGACCCCTCGATCCGTTCCACATCGAAGGTGGGAGGCTCGGGCTGAGGTCGCTCTTGAGACACGTAGAGCTGCTGGGCCGGATAAGCGAACTGAACGTCGAGCTCGTTAGCCAACCGGTGGATATCGATCAGGAGTCGATGGCGCTCCCGCAGCTCGCTCGTCCAGTCGGGGACCAGAAAGAACACCCACATCAGGATCTCTAGAGCGTGAGGGTTGATGTCGTTCACCCACACCTGATACGAATCTTTTCGGGTCTGAGGGTGGGTTCGTATCAGCTCCCGCACCCCTTCACAGAAGGCTTCCAGTCGGTCCGGGGAGGTCTCCCACGGAACTGAAAACCTGGCCACGTAGCGACGGTAGGTGCGCTCACCGTAGTTGTCTACGTTGGCTGTGATCAGCCGGGAGTTGGGCAGGGTCACCAGCGAGTTGTAGAATGTCCGGATCCTCGTCGAGCGGAACCCGACGTCCTCGACGATCCCTTCGATGCCCTCGATGTTCACCCAGTCTCCCACGGCGAAAGGCCGGTCGGTCAGCACCGTCACCGAGCCGAACAGATTCTTCATGATATCCTGACCGGCCAGGGCGATCATAGCGCCGAAGATGGAGAAACCGGCGAAGAGGCTCCAGACCTCGATCTCCAGGTTCTGAGCCAGAAAGAGCAGGGCCAGCACCGCGACCAGCGTCTTGAAGGTGCGCCGAGCCAACGGGATCAGCATGTCGTCGAACTTCGTCGAAGTCTGAGAGGTGAGGTTCGACAGGTAGCTCGAGGCGGCGTCGGAGGCCCGAAACAGGCTCTGGATCAAGGAGACCGTGACCACGATCTTGACCGCTGTGGTCAGCAGAACCAGCAGCCAAGCCGGAAAAGTGAAAGCCGAAATGCCCGCCCAGAACACGATACTCGCCACCAGCCAGCCCAAGGGGCGCACCGCTTTGCGCCGCCGGACCATATCTTGACCCAGCTCGCCCGGGACGAACCTCATCAAGGCCCCGCGCGCGATCCGCAAGAACAAGCGACCGACAGCGTAGGAAAAGAGCGGTAAGAGCAGTAGCGTCAGCCACTGATAGCCGGTGAGCCCGAACAGCTCGAACTCCAGGTACACGATCCGCCAGGTTTCGATCTTCCCCCGCGCCGTCAGCACCTTGTAGAGCGTCGGTACGGCTCGGACCGTGCGACGACTGAAATACCAGCGCCCCTCTTCGTCGCGCACCATCGTCAGGAGGTCCCCCCCTGACTGGCGATACAGTACGACCTCTTCGGTGTCGGGTCGTGGCTGCTCGAAGGCCGAGGGCTCGAGCTGCCCTTCGATCGCTTGGAGCACCGCGTGCAGCTGCTTGGACACCGCCACGCCCTGTTCGTCGCGCACCAGTCCCGAAAGTTCGCTGAGATCGACGTGGCGCCGCGCCAAGATGTAGAAATCTGGGCGGAACGGGCCGGCGCTACTCATCAGCTCCATGAAATTTTCGTAGGAGGCTCGCGGAGTAGCGAAGGCCGGCTCTACGGCGCTGCTATCCTCCTCCTTGACATCTTCGATCAGCTCCTCGAGCTCAGGGAAGTCCTCCAGCTCGGGAGTCGCAGTGGCATCGGGGGTTGGGAGCGGCTCCGGCGCGGGTGTACTCGTAGTCGGAGTTGGAGGCGCCGAAGGCGTCTCTTCTCCAGGCTCGGGCGGCTGGGCTAGCGCCTGGCTCGCCGACAGCACCAATATCAAAATCAGGCCGGCAAGACCGGTTCGAAGCCGAAAATCTAAAGACTCGGAAAGCCTCGTTGGTCGGTAATGCATACCCACGCCCTTGGCGGCGAGCGCTCGGACTCCTGGTAGCCCTAGCCGAAGTCTCCGGACCGACGCCTATTCTTCGTCGAGCTCGGCCAACACCTGTCCGCTCAAGAATCGCCGACTAAGCGAAGTGGCCAACAGCAAGCCCGATGCGATCCCGATGGCGATCAGCCCAGCGTGGAGGGCGGTCTCCATCCCCTGTAGCTGACGGCCTTCGACGAAATGAACGGTGGCGCGGTAGGCTATCGAACCTGGGACTAACGGTATCATGCCCGGGGTGGACAGCACCGGTGCCGGCACCTTGAGATAGCGCGCTAAGAGCTCCGCAGACTGGGCCACCAGATAGGCACCAGCGAAGGCCGCCTCGACCGGCGCGGCTCCCGCCGACTGCAGCCCCTGATTGGTCAGGTATCCCGAAGCGGCGATCAGGGCCGCGAAAATCAGCGAGCGTATGGGGAGTCCGAAGAGCACCCCGATACCCAGCGAAGCGCCGGTGATCAGCACCCAACTCATAGCGTACCTCCGAACCCCAGCCGAACCGCCATACCCAAACACCCCAGCACACCGCTGGCCAGCCCGAGGGTGACGATGAGGGCCTCGGAGGCTCGGGCCACCCCGGCCACCAGCTCGCCGGACATAATATCGCGGGCCGCGGAGACGATAGCCAGCCCCGGCATCCTATGCAGGAGCGAGCCCACCACGATCGGCTCGGCCTGGCACTGCCACAAGACGTCCCCGGCCACCCCGAACACGGTGCTGAGCGAGCCCACCGCAAAAAGCGAGAGAAACGAGGGGAAGCCCGAGCCGAAGCGATCGAAAAAGAGCTTCCCGAGACACCCGGCCAGCAAAGCGATCGCGGCCTCCTTGGGCCCGCCCCCAAGATTGAAGGCGAAGCAGATGCAGACCCCTGCGGTAGCTAGAAACTCCAAGCCCAGGCCGTAGGGCGAGGGAGCGCTCCGTATCTCTGCGATGGCGCGATGCATCGCGGACAGGTCCACGCGGCCGTGCTTTTTCAACGCTCGGGACAGATCGTTGAGGCGCGCCACCTTGTCGAGATTGATGGAGCGCTCCCGGATCCGTTGGACTCGGGTGATGGTGTCCTCGTGGCCGAAGGTCACGGTGATACCGGTTGGGGTGACCATGCACTCGGCGATCGATCCTAAGGCTAGGCCAGCGAATCGAATGCTCTCCTCCACGCGACTGGTCTCAGCGCCGTTCTCCAGCAGACCGGCGCCTAGATCCAGACACAACGAAGCCCCTGCATTGAGCTCTTTGCGCGACCAGTCCGTCATCCACCGCCCGTCCCTTCTTTCGAATCCCCGCTCAGCTCTCGTGAAGTCGATGGTTGGCTTTCTTCCTGAAAAAGGTCTGAATTCCGCTGCGCGAGAACCCGTGTCTTGTGAATCCTTACCACTCTTCGACTCGGGTCCGCCATCCCCGAGCGCAAAAATTCATGGAACAGCCTCACCCTGCACGGGACTGGGAGGCGATCAGCGTATGAACTCCTCGGTTCAACAGCGCCGCCTGGGGGCCGAATCTCTCTCCACCGTGCCGGGGCTCTATCGAGAGATCGAAGAGCTTCTTTGGAGCTATCGAACCTCCCCCCCTAGCCGGGACGAGCTCAACGCAGACTCACGAGCGCTCAAGTACGAGCTCATAGAGTTAGTGGAAAGTCTCAGGGAGCTGCCGACAGCTGAAGAAGCAGGGCCCCTCGCCTTGGCCGCACTCGGCTGGGGTATGCTAGCCGGCGCCTTAGACGGCATCGTTTTGTTCCACTGGGACGAGACCGTAGAGCAGCCCTCTCTTCGCCCTCGGCGGACCTATCTCCAGCATCCGGCGGGGGTCCTGGCCCAAAACCTGGCCCGAGTCCTGGAGGTGGGGCGCTCCAACTGGAGCCAGGCCGAGGTCGACGACCTCCAGCTGTTGTCGGGCTACGGAAGACACCAGAATCGAGACAGCGGCCAAGAGGCCCGAGACCTAGTCGGCTCTGAGAAGAGCGGCTTTCCCGGATTTCAAGAGTT
>CAZDLH010000004.1:0-16735 GCA_964505925.1 uncultured Burkholderiales bacterium | reverse complement strand
CCAGCCAGACGTTGTGGGTGTTGGTCGGGTCGCAGACCCCTTGGATCTGCCCCACCGCTAGAAAAGCGGCCATCACCGCCAAGGCCGGCATCAGGTCAGCCCCCAGGATCAGCCCCGCGACCCCCGCCCCAAGCCCGAAGAAGTTGAGCGGTCCACGGTACAGCGCCAAGGGCGCGAGCAGAGTAAAAAAGACCAGAAAGCCGATCGGGCTGGTGGGGAGCACCACTTCGAGAAACGGTTTCATCACCTGCTTGGTGGGCTCGGCCATCATCGCGTTCAACGCCATGCCTATCCCGATGAAAAGACCGATCACCGGCGAGATATCCTTTAGACCCTCCAAGGTGGAGGCGGTGATATTAGAAAGCGCGCGGGCCGGGTCGGAGGCCAGAGCCCCGTAGACTATCCCAACCAGAAATGCCGGAATGATCTCCCAAGAGAAAAACATGATCAAAGCGATGGGTAGAACCGGAGTCAACAGCGCGGGCAGGGGAACCTTGGGGGTAGCCGAGGCTCCCTCGAGGGCAGCCCAGGCGTAGGAACCGGTCTCTTTTCTGCCTTCGACAAGAAAAAAGACCACGGTGGTCGCCGCTAACAGCCCACCGTAGGTTGCGACGTAGCGTCTGACCACCTGGAGTTCCAGCTTCAGAGTATCCACGTAGAAGCCTAGGATGGCGGGGTTGAAGACACCCCCTAAAGCGATCGCGAACAGCAGCAGGCAAGCGGAGTAGGAAGCGGAGAGCCCGGCTCCGAGCAGGATCGGCAGCGCTAGCGAACCTAGCATGATGACAGCGCCCAGCCCGGTGACCGAGGCGAAACAGACAGCCACCACCAGGGTCAGCAGCCCCGCCAGCAGCATCTTGCGATCGCCGGCGTACTCGGCCGCGACGCTGACGATCCGCTGAGCGATGCCGCAGCGCATCACCAGTTGGCTCAAGATAGCTCCGAAAACGGCGAACATCATCGCACCCGCCAGTCGGGAGGCCCCATCGGTCAAGACTGTCTTCTCCAAAAAACCCGAGAGACTGCTAGGCTCGACCCCTTGGGGAACAGTACTCCAGTCGAAGGCCAGACCGGAGACGATAGCGATACTGAAAGCCATGCAGGGCAAGGCCAACAGAGCTGGCATACGGCGACTCATCATCAAAGCCGCGAAAACCGCGAAGATCAGCAAGATCAAAAGACCGGGGCCCATGGACATGGAATTATTTTCAATCACAACTCCAAACTCCCTTCTTGCGACTCAAAACGGTTCACCTCCGAGAACCCTGAACTTCCCTACGGGCGCCCTCTCGCAAGGCCTCGAGAGCAGCTGCCGAGAGCGCTCTCCGGGAGGGCCCCTTTCAGCTTCTCTAAACCGTTACACCTTGTTAACAATCCGGTAACAGTGTTTACATATCTCCTCGAATTCTTAGAAGAATGCTCCCTGTCGCTGGGCTATTCTAAGATCGTGAAACACCTCAAGACACAGATGCTTTCCCGAAAGAGTGCAGCTCGGTTCAAGACCCCCACGCCGCTGTCTTCGAGGCCCGTTCAGCGGACTCGGCTCGAAACGGTGGGAGGCTCAGCGTTCCTATCTGCCGGGCGCCGAGCCCTGTCGGCACTAGAGCGCTCCGGAGTCGCCCGGGACGGATGGGAGCTCGGCCCTACCTCGAGCAACGCCGGCGGAATGCTACTCATCGAGCGCGTCTGCTGGCAGTGCCCCCCGAACTGTAACAGCAGCGGCAACTCCTTAGTAGACTAAGCTATCTCTAAGAGCTCTTTGAGCTCATCGAGCCGGTCGGAGAACTCCTGCTCTTCGGCATGCCCTTCTAAGGTAGGGGTCATCGCCGACGCTTTCTCCAGATTCCGCCGGGCGTGATTGCCGTGCCCGAGTCTCTTGAGCACTTCACCTCGGAACAGAAAACACCACGCTTCGGCTCCGCTCCCCCGCCACTGGTGCTCGACCACCAGAAACTCCGCGTCGTTGAGCGCGTCTTGGGCCCCTTGGAAATCCCCGTATACGGCGCACGCCTTCGCCAACTCCCCGTAGAGCCGAAACAGTCCATGAAAGTTCTGCTGCCTCTTGAGAGTCAAGATCTCGACCCTCATCCTGTTCACTGTCCACTCGAGATCGTCGTGGTCCCAAAGCTCTTCAAACATCGCTACTCCCTTGCCTGATGGCGTTCATCACCTTAAACTAACAAGGTGACGGCCGAAACTTACAAAGCCAAACGCGATCTCCTCTGCAGCAGCGCTCCCGAGCTGCCAGATCGGGCGCTCTTGCTCGATTTCGTGGAGAGGCTCTGCCGTGAGCCGCTGCGCTCCGAGCCCGAGTGCGCCAGGTTCTGGCTCGCCCTCTGGCCGGAACTCGACAGCCCCTCTAGGCGGAGCTTGACGCTGCTCCCAGACCCCTGCCTCAACCACCTTGAAGATCGAGCCCGCCGGCCCGAGCGCGCTAGGAATCTGAGTTCGGGAGCTAAGCGGCTCGCCGATTTCCACAGCGAACTGCTCTTAGAGGGGATGCGCCTGTTCCCCCACGCCCTGTGCCGAATGTGCGAGGCCATCGGACCGCTTCCCGAAGCCATGTGGGAGGAGCTACGCCAGAACCTAGAGGGGCACCGGCTCTGGAACCTGGGGAGCATCGAAACCGAGGCCGACTTTTGGGCCGCCGCCGAGCGGCTTCTCCCCTACCGGGAGCTGCCCCAGTCCCTGATCGACTTTCTCGACAGCGGTCGCCCCCGAGAGACGGCCTCGGTGAAAGCCCTGTGGACCTCCTTCCACCGGTTCCTGGTTCGCGCTCGCCTAGAAACCGCTCGGTTCTCGGCCTACAGCCTGCTCACGGGAGCCCCCTCCCCGGTCTGAGTCGGTCTGTCTACCGAGCCTAGAAGCGCTGCCAACTCAGGAGGTTCATCCCCCCCCCGCTCCCCCCGGGGCCGACGAGAGCCGGAGGCAGGTCCCGGCGCAGATCTACGTCGTAGTGAAAATGAGAACCGCCGGTGATCTTGAGGTCTTTGGCCACCAACGCACCGTAAAGGTGGTTACCCCCAGCCATATCGATGGTGGCGCCAGGCCCGTAGATCACCATATATGCGTGGGTTCCGCCCCGGATCTTCGCGTGCACACCGTCGGCCAACATGAACAGCATATTCTTGGGTCGTTGGCTCGTATTAGAGGTGGTCCCGTTGGACAGGTCCAGCGATTCGGTAACGAAGATGGTGGCCGGATCCGTCCCTTCGAAAGCCAGACTCCCTCCTCCGGTTACGGTTATCGAGCGAAAGGTATAAGACCCACTGCCCAGCACGACCTTCCCCCCGCCCGAGACCTCCAGATGTCCGTAAGTCCCAGGCTGAAGAGTGGCCCCTTGCCACCCCACGCTGCGCGTCCCGCTACCCGGAGTGGGCGCCTGCACCGGCGGATACTCTAAGGGGCGCTGGAGGTTCGACTCCTCTAGACTCCAGGTGCTCCAGTTCTTCCAGACCACATTACTACTGCTGCGAGTGGGTTGGCTGGGGCGGGCCGGACCGACAGCCCCGCCGGGGCCCACCGAGATGGTTCCGTTGATCCAAGCCCCTCCATCGATATCGATGGAGCCGGGCGTAGTAGAGTTGGTGGCTACGTTCGCTTCATCTCCCCGGCTGTTCGACCCCAGTTTGGAATCGAACGAATCGATGCTGGATCCCCCGCTGATGCTCAGCGTCTGGGTGAAAACCGAAAAGTCGAGTAAGCCCGGACCGCTCGAACCTAGCTTTACCAGTGCGGCCGCTCGGCGCTCTGCTCCGCCTCGATCTCTACCGTGACTCACGACATATACGGTTCCACTGGGGAGCGCCAGCGGCGCTTTCGAAGAGTCCCGAAAGATCTCGACTCGGAACTCTTCGGGGGTGTGCAGCAGACTCTCGTAGCCATCCTTGGGACGGAGGTCGGGGTTCTTCATCAGTTCGGACAGCGTGCGCGTCAGCCCGGCCTCCGCCGCCCACAGCGCCCGCTCAGAAGCCAGCGAGGCCGAGGATGTGCGGAGCGAATCGACCGAAGAAGAGGCGAAGCCCAGCACGATAAACCACAGCGCTGCTAAGAGACCGATAGCCATGATCAGCATAGCGCCGAGCTGTCGGGATCTGGCCCTAAAGACGTTGAGCATCACGGATTCCTCGCCGCCACCGAAGTCTCGAGATCCATCGAAGAGCCTCCCTCTTCCACTCTGACCTGCAGTGTGATGGCCCCGCTCGCAGAACGGTGAGCTGCGAAGCTTTTCACCTCTCGAGCCACAGGTCGGCTCTCCCGGGCTAGCAGCTGGGCCGGAGTCGGTCTGGTCCCCGCCGCCGACAACACCGCCGGGGTGGAGAGCGGCCGGTAGGCCCTAACCACCACCTCGTCCTGCAAGAAGAAACCCACCCAACCCTGCCACAGGATCCGACCATCCGAGGCGTACTGAAAAGCCCCCCCTCGGCTCGGAACGGCACTGAGGAACACCACCCCGGGCGGCTCAGTGAAGGTCTGGAGCGACCCCTGGCTACCGTTCGCCAACTCCTGGCCTATGCGGGTCAAAAGGATGCTCGTCTCCCCGGCCGCGTGTTCGAGGTCCGCCACCTGCCGACCCGACTGTACGGGGAGCGAAAGGAACGCGGTCACCGAGAAGGCGGCCAGCAGAAAGCAGTAGACCACCAGTTCAGTGAGGGTGAGGGCTCGGTCGCGCCGGTTTTCAAAAGCTACCGACATAGGTTTCCATCTCCGTCCGCCCCCGAGCCCAGGTGACCTCGACCACCACGCTTTTAAGCTCGGTTCCAGGCACCGGTCGAACCGTACGCACAAAATCGAACTGGATCGCTCCTTGGAGCGGTCTGTTCCCCGCCCGGAACCCCTCCCTCTGGCTCTCGAAGCCTACGGTACCCGACTCCTCGCCCAGCGCTAACCCGTCGGGACCCAACGCTCGGGCGGTCTCCAGAAGCTGCCGACAGACCGCCTGGGCGGCCAAGGTCTCCCGGGAGCGAGTCTCGGCGCTACGAGCGGTCCCCAAGAGCGAGTACAGAACCAGCGAAGCCAGCAAAAACAGGAGCAAGGCTACCAAAGCCTCGACCAACAGCGCCCCCCGTTCTGCATCTCTTCTCACCCGTAGAGTATACACCAAAGGGCAGATCGCCGTACTGCGACAAATGACCCGGGCAGCGCCTCGGCCGCCCTGCGGTGGGCCGCGCTAGCCCTGGCCTCGGCGCGCCGGGTGCACGAATCGATACTGTACTCCCGTCGCAAGAGCGCGGTAGCTACCGAAGCGGCCGTCCCCGTCGTCGATCTCATCGAGAGGCGAGCCCCGCTGCCCCTTCTCCAGCACCTGGTACAGAGTGTTCCGCTGGCGAGGCGTTCTCCCGGCCTCCCGAATGAGATGCTCGAGCTGTTTTGGACTCATCAGCTGTCCGTGGGCAGCGCCAGCGGCCGTAGAGATGCTCTCGTTCATCAGGGTTCCCCCGAGGTCGTTACAGCCGGCCGCTAGCAGTAAACCGGCTAACTTCTCGCCTTCTTTGACCCAGGAGGCTTGTATATTTCGGAAGGTTCTCCCCAGAAGTAGGCGAGCTAGCGCGTGGACGTGGAGCACCATCGATCCGCTAGGGCCCAGGGAGGCGTCGGCGAACTCCGGCAGGCGGCTCAGCGGAGCTTCCTTAGCGATGAAGCCCAGCGGTACGAACTCGGTGAACCCTCCGGTCTCCAGCTGGAGCTGCCGAAGGCTGAGCATGTGGGTGAGCCAGTGCTCCGGCTCTTCGAGGTGGCCGAACATCATCGTAGAGGTGGTGGGCAGGCCGCACTGATGGGCTGCCCCCACGACCTCGAACCACTGCTGTACAGTGATCCTGCCCGGAGAGATCCGATCCCGGAGCCCCTGTTCTAGGATCTCCGCCGAAGTTCCGGGCAGAGAGTCGAGACCCGCCGCTTTGAGGTCCTGCAGATATTCCCTCACGGAGCAGCGCGAGCGCACCGCTCCGTATAGCACCTCTTCGGGTGAGAAAGCGTGCAGGTGAAGGTCGGGGTGCCTGGCCTTGATGGTTCGGGTCAGTCGGACGTAGAGGTCCCCCTCCATCTTCGGTGGCAGTCCGGCCTGGACGCAGACCTCCGTAGCACCGTAGCTGACGGCCTCCTCCACCCGCCTCAAGATCTCTTCGACCGGCAGCTCGTACCCCTGCTCGTCTCGGTGCTCCCGACTAAAGGCACAGAACTTGCACGATTTGATACAGACGTTCGTGAAGTTGATATTCCGGTTGATGACGTAGGTGACCTCATCGCCGCACTGCTCTGCCCGCAGTAGATCGGCGACCTGTGCCAGGCTCCACACCTGTCGGGGCTCAAGCCGGAGAAACAGCGCTGCCTCCGACCGGGTCAAGTCTCGGTCGGGCCCGCTCAGCAGGCGCTCCAGGGCTGCTCGTTGGGGCGGGCTCCAACTATCCCACGGGGACGGCATTGCGAAGCTCCTTTCGTAGATTGGGCTCGACCCAGCCCTCCTCGAGGAGATAGCGCGGGTATACCGGTAAGCGGGGGCGCAGCTCGTAGCCGGCTTGGCGGCAGGTCTCGGCCAAGCTATCCAGGTGGGGCCAAGGGGCTTCGGGATTGATGAAGTCGCGGGTCACGGGGCTGATCCCGCCCCAATCGTTTAAGCCGGCTTCGATCAGGCCTCGATGACCTTCCGGGGACAGGTTCGGGGGAGCCTGCAGACTGATGTCGTCGAGGATGAGCCGGGCCACCGCCACGGTGCGAAAGAGCTCTTCGTCGGAGACCTCCGGAGCGCCGCTCATCGCGGTCTCAGACTTAGCCCGGAAGATCTGTACGATCACCTCCTGTAGGTGTCCGAAACGACGGTTCAAGTCCCGCAGCCAAAACAGAGCTTCGAGCCGCTCTTCGGCGGTCTCTCCGATCCCGACAAGAATCCCGCTAGTGAAGGGGATCTTGAGCCGGCCGGCCTCTTCGAGCATCGCCTGCCGCTTGTGGGGCTGCTTGTCCGGTGCGCTCTGGTGCGGGCCGCCCGGCTCGCAGAGCCTCTCGGCCACGTTCTCTAGCATCAGGCCCATCGAAACGTTATAACGACGCAGCTGGAGCATCTCCGGACCCGTCAAGAGGCCAGCGTTGGTGTGGGGGTAGAGCCCCTCCTCTAGACAAACCCTACTCACCTCGACGAGGTACTCCGGAGTGGTCTGGAAGCCGAAATCCCCTAGCAGCTTGCGATAGCTCGGGAACACCGATTCCGGGCGGTCGCCCAGACACAGGAGAGCCTCGGAGCAGCCCAGCGCTCTACCTTCTCGGCACACCTCGCGGATCTCGTCCACCGACATGGTGTGCGCCCCGGGGTCCTTCGGGCCCTTACGAAAAGTGCAGTAGGAGCAGCGGTCCCGGCACAGGTTGGTCACCGGTAGGAAGACTTTAGGGCTGTAGGTCAGCGCGGTCCCGAACAGCGCATCCCGACGAGCTCGGGCCTGTTCAAAAAGCTCCTCCCCCCCGTGCTCTAGGAGGTGGAGCGCATCTCGAAAGCTCGGCTCGTTTCTATCCATGCGGCTCCTCTCGTTCGTGGCTTCCCGCGCTCGGCCTAGTGCGGTGCGCTCGTCTGCTCCCTCGGCGGGGGGTCCCCGGCGGCCGCCGCTCGATGGCGTTCGTTCTGAAAAGGTGTCTCGATGGTATCGTCGTGCTCCAGCGCCACGGTCTCCAGCGGGGTCCACAGATACCCTTCGATCAGCAGGTCCGGACCTAGGGCGCTCCAGCCGACGTCCTTTAGCCTCAGAGCGCTAGAGACGCAGTCGACCCCGAATCCCGCGATGGGAGAGAGCGCATCGACCCCGCCCAGCAGCAAAGGCGCAACGAAACCGGCCACCCGATCGATGAGCCCCCGATCGAGCATCGAACCGTTGAGGGTGGAGCCCCCTTCCAAGAGTACGCTGTTGAGACCGTGCTCAGCCAAGGCGCCCAGGGCTTTCACTAGGTCCACCCGCCCGTTCTCCTCCGCCACGATCACTTCGAGGGCCGGATGCTTGGGCAGGCGAGCGCGACCCTCTTCGGTGGTCAAGACCATCACGCCGTTATCGCAGTCTTGCCAAAGCCGGGCGTCGGCCGGCAAGCGCCCTCCGCTGTCCACGACCACCTTGGTCGGCACCCGCCCTTCCGGTTCCCGAGCGGTCAGGAGCGGATCGTCGAGCAGCACCGTATTGATCCCCACCATGACGGCGTCGTGGATATCCCTTTCCCGATGGACCCATCGGCGAGCTTCGAGCCCAGTGATATACTTGGAGCTCCCGGTGCGGCTCGCGATCTTACCATCTAGGCTCGACGCGAACTTCAAAGTGACGTAAGGTCGATCGCCGGTCAGTCGACGGATGAAGGCCCGGTTGACTTCGGCGCACTGCTCTTGGCTATCGAGGTCGGCCAGTTTGACCGAGACCCCTCGCTCCCGAAGATACGCGATGCCCTGCCCTTGGACCCTCGGGTCGGGGTCGATGAGTCCCACGATCACCTCGGCCACCCCGGCCTGTACGAGGGCCTCCGCGCAGGGCGCCGTCCGACCTTCGTGGCAGCACGGCTCGAGCGAGACGTACATCGTAGCCCCTCGAGCCGCTTCTCCAGCTTGCTCTAGGGCCATCACCTCAGCGTGCGCTTCTCCGGCCTTCCGATGGAAGCCCTCGCCCACGACGGTCTTATCCTTGACTAGAACGGCCCCCACCACAGGGTTCGGACTGGTCCGTCCCAGACCCCGAGCAGCCAACTGAATGGCTCTCTGCATAAAATACTGATGGTTTGCGATATGACTTATGCGACTTTGCACCGGTTGAGCATAACCTTCCCGTAGGGCGGTCTCGACCACAGGTCCCCCCAAAGACTCTAAAACAGTATGCGAGTCGCGAAGTCAAAAGGCCTTCTGCAGCCGGCTCGAGAGGGAACTTCCCTGAGCTTTTCATGTTCATTTGAAAGGAGGGGACTCGGAAACCGAGAAGCATCCGAAGAGAGAAATCAGCGGTCCGGCGTAGACCAGCGCGCCCGCTGTAGATGAAAGAGATTATGACGACAAGTTTTGGGAGGTTCCATTGAGACCTTATGAAAGAAATCACGACGGCGCGGCCCTAGGGCCCTCCGTCGGAGTAAGCGAGGTAGACCAGAGATCGGTCTACCCCCACACCGTCCACGGAAGCGCGAGCTTCCCCGACTATGAGCGCATGGCCCATCGGCAGAACATGCTCCACACCACCTATCTGTACCTCGCGGTCGCGGTGTTCGGAGCGATGGCTGGAGCCTGGTTCGGCGCGCACAACGAAGCGTTCCTCAAATTCGCCTTCAGCGGTATTTTCTTCTGGGTCGGCGCGATGATCGTTCTAAACGCCATGCCCGTTCTGGCGTTGAAGACCGCCCACAACGCTCCTCGGCTAGCTATCCCCGCCTTAGGGCTCAACGGCTTCGTCTCCGGTCTGATCCTCGGTCCCCTCGTTTTCCTCGGACTCGCGTATTCCGGCCAGGACCCTACGAGCGGAAACCTCGTCTCCACGGCGCTAATGATCACGGGTGCGATGTTCGCTGGAGTGACCGCCTACGTCTTCTTGAACAAGAAGAACTTTAAGGCGTCGGGCGCCATGATGTGGGGAATGTTCGGCTTCGCGGTCGTCGCCATCCCCCTCAACGTGATGTTCCAGAGCGCGCTGCTCAGCTCGATCATCGCCTTGGTCATCGGAGCCTTGGGTATCTACCAGTTGGCGATAGCCACCAGCCGGATCAGTAACGACCCTAACTTTGATAGCCCCGCAGCTGGAGCCCTCATGCTCTTCGCCGGTGTTTTCAACCTGTTCCAGGCCATCCTATCCCTACTGCTCTCCATGAGAGATTAAGTCGGGTTTTCTAGGAACGACCTCCGCTTTAACCGAGAGGCCCCACGAGGGGCCTCTCTCTTTTGCCTAGCGCTTCACCAGGGATAAGCCCATCCAGAAGAAACCGAAGGCCATGCAAGGCAGAATCATCGTGAACGGGAACGTCGCCGCAGAATCGGAACTGATCTATCAGACCAAGGATGCGCTCACCGGCTCACGCCACCGAGACCCAGAGATAGCCGATGTGAGATCGACCCTACTCATCACCGCCGCCTGGCGGCAGCAAGAGCACCGGGAAGAGCACATCAAAAGAGCGCTCTACGAGATCGGGATAGAGCCCCGCTTTCACAACGGGTACGATCAGAACGTGCGAAACCTCTCAGCCTACCACGCTCTGCAGCGCTTCGAGGAGCTCGACCCCTCCCTCTTTCGAGCCTACGGTGAACGCGAGCAGCTGATACGCCAGACCCGATCTATCTACTTGGAGAAGAACAGCTTCTACATCGCCCAGATGCGTCGGGCCCTCAATCATTTGCGACAGGTGGAGCCCGGCGCGGACCTCAGCTCCGCCCTCGCCCGTTCAGGCCGAACCGTACAGCCTCTACCCGGCCGTTTTCGGGGCGAACGTCTCTTGGGCGACTTTCTGGCGGAGGACCTGGCCCACAACGTCCAGCAGCTGGTGGAGAACGACGACCGGCTCACCCGACTCCTCGTCGATCTCGACCGCCAGTTTAGAGAGGGGGTCGGCCTAACCTATCACGATCTCTGGCTAGAGCAGCGAGCCGCGCTGGAGCGCTCTATCCTCGCCGCGAGCAGCGTCTTGATCTTCGGCGGACACCTAGAGACCCTCCACCGGTGTTTAAACTTCTACGATCTAGGCCCCGTCTTCGTAGAGGCCCTGCGCAGAGGGACCACCTTCGTTACCGTGTCGGCCGGCTCCCTACTCTTGTGCGATCGGATCATCATCTACGACGACTTCGCCCAAGGCAAGGAGTTCCATCTCTTCGATCGCGGCTTCGGACTGGTCCGAGACTTCCAGATCTTCCCCCACTGCGACGATCGTATCCAAACCGACAATCCGGACAACCTGAGCTACCTCTCCTTCCGGTTCGGCCAACGCAAGTGTGTCGGCCTAAATCAAGGCAGCTTTCTCCTACTCGAACAGAACGGTGAAGAGCTCCACGCGCGCTCCTGCGGGACCGACGACGGGGTCTACATCTTCGACCGTTCGGGGCAAAAGCGGCGCTACGACTATGGCGACGAGCTCACCCTCACCAAGCCAGCCTCGTGAGGTAGAGCCTACGGTCGTTGCCGCCCGAAAGCAGAAGTCGCTCGCGGTCGGAGAACGCCAGAGCTAAAACGGCACCCCGGTGATGGGAAAGCTTTAGGAGCTCGGTTCCGTCGCGCGCCCGGTAGAGCCGCACCCCGCCGTCGGAGAACCCACCCACCAAGAGCGCACCGTCCGGCGAGAAACGCAAACAGCGCAGACTCGTCGGTGCCGCCACCTCGTACAGAAGCTTGCGAGAGGCCAATCCGTACACCGCGAGCTTACCTCTGAGTGTCCCGCAAGCCAGCAGCGTAGCGTTAGGACTGAGGGCGATGTCGGAGAGCTCGGTGGTCGCCGCCTCCCACCTCCCCTGTAGCTCTAGCTCCGAGTTAGCCCCGTACCGATACAGGCTTACCGTACCGTCGGCCCCACCGCCGGCGAGCCAACCTCCAGGGCAGGAGACCAGGCAGACGGTTTTTCGGGAGAGCCTTGAGAAAAAGCCGCCTTCGTGCCACTCTACTAGGCTCACCACCTCTCCGGTCCCGGTGTCGAAAATTCGGATATTGCTAGCGTCCGAGGCCACCGCCAACCGATCGGCTCGATCCAGAAAAGCGAGACTGCGAACCCGGTCGGGGAACAGCCCCCAAGTCTTGCGCCCGAGTGTCTTCTGGTGCGCTCCCCGGGCCAGATCGTACAGGTGGACCTCCCCCTCTAGCTCCGAGGCCGCCAAGAGTCGCCCGCGGTTTCCTAAAGCCAGAGCGCTCACTTGCTGGTCTCCGGTCCAGATCTTGTGCGCGAGCTGTTCGGTTCGACAGTCCCATAGGTGAAGGAAACGGCCACCGACCGCCGCCAGAACAGTCCCGTCGATCCAGCAGAGCGCGTGGGGAACCGTAGCGTATCTTCTTAAGCTGTTGCAGCCCAGTACGGAGACCTTGGACACGACCGGGGCTTCCCCGCTAGTCCGCGCCTGAAAACGTTGGTCCTGGACCAACTCCCCGGCTAGGGCGTACCGGCCCGTTAGGTCCTGCTCAGGTGGAGCACCGTCCGCCCGAAGGCCGTCCACAAACTCGGCGTAAACGGGCGCTGATGGAGCTGGTGGGGCCGCCATAGGAGCAGGAGCAGGAGTAGAAACAGAGGCCGGGGGCGTCGATCCCGGGGTAGCGAGGTGGCCGTAACTGCGGGTGCCGGCGTCCTCCTCGGTAGCCTGGAGCATCTCCAGAGCTTCTCGGGCGCTCCCCGGGCGGTCCTCTCTCCTAAGCTCCAAGAGACGAAAGACGAACTCTTCAAAGGAGGCGGAGACAGTAGGATTGACGGCTCGGGGCGAGACGAGCTCCGCCCCTTCAGATGCGCGTTTCCAAGCGGGTGGCGGAGCTTGGTCCGTGAGGAGAAAATAGAGTGTTCCGCCGAGGGCGTAGAGATCGGAGCGCTGGTCTGTAGGGGAGGCGCCGTACTGCTCGAGCGGTGCGTACTCGGCCGTCCCCATCCCTTTCACGATGTCCCGGGTTCCGCTCCCGGGGATCATCCTCTTGGAGATTCCGAAATCGATCAGGCGAAGCCTACGCTTGCCGTCGAGCATGACGTTGTCAGGCTTGAGATCCCGGACGATAACGGCCGGCACCCGTTCGTGAAGATAACGAAGAACCTCTAGGAGCTCCTTAGCCCAGTGGGAGACCCTACGTTGGGAGAAGTTCTTGGGAGCCTGCTCGGCGACTCTGGTGAGGGTCCGCCCGTCGATATACTCCATCACTAGGTAGTGGGTCTCGTCCAGTTCGAAAAAGTCGCTAACCTGAGCTAGCGCCGGATGGTCCAGCTCTGCCAA
This sequence comes from uncultured Burkholderiales bacterium, assembly GCA_964505925.1. Classification (GTDB taxonomy): domain Bacteria; phylum Vulcanimicrobiota; class Xenobia; order Xenobiales; family JADMJV01; genus JAEXNA01. The sequence goes on along the minus strand of CAZDLH010000004.1, from coordinate 3,852 downwards.
GGTACGAGCTTCATCTTCGAAAGCAGCTAGGAACTGAGCCTGTTCCCGGGGATCCTCAGAGAGTGTGCTCAGACTCTTGACCGCGAAGATCTTTCCCAGTCTCAGGTGGCGCGCTTTGTATACGGATCCCATACCTCCCTCACCTAAGAGTTCGAGGAGTTCGTACCGCCCGTCCAAGATCTTCCCGGTGGCCACGCTACTCAAAGGGCTCCTCCCGGCCTCGGGGAGTTCACTGAAAGGCCTCCGCCGAGAACTCTTCGATCCGGCTATCTCGAGCCCGATACTTGAGCTCTGCGGGGGCGCAGCAGACCTCGCAATCCTCGACTAAGCGATGGATCCCAGAAACGCTAGCATCGAGGAGGACGGAGATAGACTGCCAGCAGTGGGGGCAGGAGTAGTGCTGCTCGACGACCATCTATCGCCTACTCCTCCCAGTGCTGCAAGACGAGATGCTTAAGGTAGTCTCCGAGCCGTTCAGTGGAGCGCTCCGAGAGCCGACCGAACTCGATCCCCAAGAGATGGTTCTCGTTCTTTTTCCGGCTCTGCACTACCGTCCCGGTGGCATCGAGGCGGGGGAGACCCTCGAACGGTCCGAGCTGGAGCTCCACTAACTCCCCTTTTTCCAGAGGCTGCTTGGCCTCCACCAGCGCTCCTTTCACACCGAGGTTATAGAGGCGCCCCTCGAGAATCTTCAAGCGCTGGTACACCAGTCGAGCCTCGATGAAACAGTCCGCTCTGAGGTACTTGCGCCGTTGGAAAATTCGGTCCGGGCGGAACCCCAGCTGCTTGAGCAGCATCTTAACCCAGGAGTGGCGCATCACTTCATCGCTAGCTTGATACTTGAGCCCCACGAAATGGACATAGTCTCGCTGTCTGCCGCGAACCCAAGTAGCCTGACAAGGTACGGTCTGCTCTCGGACGTCTAGTATCGGGACCGAATAGGTCACCTCCACCTGAGCGCCCACCGAAGGTGGATTCAAGCACCGGAGCTTCATCCCGCCGAGGCTCATATCGACGATCTGCCCTGGATAGCTCTTCCCTCCGACGCGATACTCCACATCGAAGTGACACCGCATCCTCACAAGATCGCGACGTTCCTCGTAGGCCCAATCGGGATCCTCATCCCCCCGCCTCAAAGCTTTGAGGCCTTCAAAAAGCTTTCGTAGCATGGTCGCTGTGGTCTTAACCGGACTTTACAGCGATCCCTTGTGAACTCGAAACCTAGAGCAGCATCCTCTTCCCCGCCGTTCAGTAGACAGCTGGATTGATGGTTCGATGAAAAAAGAGGTCGCTGCGACCCTCCTCTTCACCGCGGAATTCGAGATAGACGTTCAACACCCGCCCCTTCGGCGGGTCAGGGGGAGCCTCCGAAAGCCAGCGGAACTTTACGTTCTCTCCCTTCTTGGTAGGCAGTAAGGCGATCTGTTGATGGTCCCTCAGTAAGACGACTCCCTCCTCAGTGGAAGCGAGCTGGCTGGGAGCCGGAGCGAAAACGGGGAATCCGTCTCGCTCGAAAGGTTCGACCAACTCCAAAAAGGTGACCGTCCGAGCGGTCACGGAGATGACGCGCCCCTCCCGCAGCAGCTGCTCCATCTTGTCGAGCCCGATATGGAAACGTCGGAGTCTCTCGGACTGCTGCTCTCTTTTAGCTGATACAGCGATGGCCTCGACGTAGAACGCTAAAACGGCAGTCATCATCAAGCCGAAGATCGAGATCGCGACCAGGACCTCCACCAACGTAGCTCCCCGAAATGTTCGTTGAGGGCTCGAGGATCTCGCCTCGATGTTCGTGCCTGCAAACATTCTAAGTCGAATCCCAACTGTACCTGTACGGAGTTCGTCGATGGGTCGGGGAGAGCTCGTAAGCCCTGTCTATGCCGGGATGAAGCTCGGGGAGATAGATGGTTTTCCAGAGATCGGCGGACCAGTCGTCTTGAACCGTATCGATCTCGTAGAGCTCTCCCCCGTCAAACGTTGGGCGGTAGGGCACCTGCCGAACGGATCTCTCGAACCCGAGACTGATCCTAGCGACCTCCACCGCCTCGATGAATGCGCTGCCGCCTCGAGCGATCTCTCGCTCTTCGAGCTGTTGACCGGAATGGAGCAGGCGAGCGTGGAGCGCGACATAGCCGAAGAAGGCTATGCTGACAAAAAGGATGGCGATCATCACTTCAATCAGGGTGAATGCGGTCTGAGCCGTGCGCCTCACATCCCCTCCATTCTCGAGCGGAAAGGTCGCGTATCCACGCTGATCACCGAATAGCGTGGGTGCTCCTCCGGTAGCCCGATATACCGGCCCACCGACAGCTTATCCGCACCGTCCGGAGGGTCCAGTTCGGAGCCGTTCTCGGCAGACTCGCTCGAGTGGCTCTGCAGGAGCGCCCTGAGCCCGTGAGGCAAGACGGTCCACCGCTCTCCGTCGTAGCGCCCGAGAGTCAGGTAGGTCGCGTGGTCCGGATAGGGCGCCTCCCCCACCGTTTCATAGGTAGGGTGGATCTTTTCGACCATCACCGCTAACTGCACCCACAGATCCTGGTCGTCTACCGCTGCCCGGCTGTTCGGCACGACCGCATACCTGAGGCGATACCCGGGACGGGCGGTTTTCCGAACCGTACTCTGGGCGGAGAGCGCAGCCCCTCGCTCTTGACCTAGGCCCTCAACTATCCCATCCTCCCCGATCTCGGTAACCACCAGTTCCCCACTGATCTCCGGGAGTCGCTGCGGTAAAGTCTGAAAACCGATAGTCTCCCCATCTATGAGGCCGACCAGCCCTGGCCCCCCGGTAGCGCTACTAAGAAGAAACGGCTTCCCGCGATAGCTACACAAGTCTCCGGGAGGGACCTCTTTTCCGACCCGCACCTCCCCTTCACCGGTCAAGGTCAGGAGTCGTCTGGGCTCCTCGCGGGTCACCGAGTAGAAGGGCCCGCTCGGTCCCGCAGCCAGCAAAACTCCAAGATCTGGAACAATCTCGGAGCGGACTTCCCCCCCGGTGCCCAGCCCTCCCCAAACCTTCCGCCATCTTCCATCACTGGAATTGTAGGCCAGAATGCAGGGCCATCGGCTCATCCGGGCTCCCACCAGCGCATCGAAATGAGAGGGGGTCGAACCGTCGTAGCCTCGATAAAGATATTCGTATCCGAAACTGAACAGGGTCTGGTTCAGCGCGGTGTAGCCTCCGGTGGTGAGATAGTATCGGACCGCTGGGGAAGGCTTACCTTCGCCCCAGGATACCGGGGTGGAGAGCTCCGTGGAGCCGACGGATACCAGGCCGCTCACTTCATCGGCGGTCCGAGCTCGCGGACGGGGCTCTCGATACCCCCAAGCCGTTGCGAGCTCCCCGATCCCTCGAAGAGAGATCCCGGTCCAGGAAGGGTTCGGCTCGCTCAATTCCAGGAGGTTGCGGACCTCTACCCTTTCGAGATTCGGTAGTTTCTGCTCGAGTTCCAACGGCTCCGGGAGAACCTCCCATCGAAAATTCTGGCCCTCCACCTTCAGCACCGAAAACTCGGTCTCTCCGTTTTGTGGAGGGGCCACCACCACGGTCGGCCCGGCCGCCATTACGCTAGAGCCGTCCGGAGAAAACACGGGAAGCCAGTCGAGCGCATAGAACGGTGCGCTCGATCTCGCTCTCCCGGACACCCCAAAGATCGGCCCTCCGTTACCTACTTGACGAGGCGGCGCCTGGCCGCCGTCATCCACCTGCTGGAGGGCTCCCCCCCCGAGGACCACCGACAGACCTGACAGCTGTTCCGCGGACAGGTCTGAACCGGAGGAGGGAGGGCCGTCGGGCCCTGCCCCCCCCGGCGCTGTCTGGGAACACGAAGAGCCGTCCCATATTCCCGCTCAGCGGCG
>CAZDLH010000003.1:4904-17454 GCA_964505925.1 uncultured Burkholderiales bacterium | reverse complement strand
GTCATGGAGGATGCGTTCGCCGAAAAGCTCGAGGGCCTTTCGGTTGCCGAAGAGCATCTCGCCCTCGTCTGCGCAGACCACCATCGGATGGTCGAACTCCTCGATCAGAGTGCGGAGATCGCTAGGCGAAGCCGGACAGATGCGAGGCTTCGATTCGGGTCTCAGGGAAGCTTGGTTCATCGGCGTCGTCCTCGGAAGCCGTCCTTCTTACTGTTTTGCTTCTTGCTTCCGCTCTTACCTCGAACTCCGCTAGGGGGGCGCCGGCGAACGATCCGACGCCTAACCCCTTCAGCGGGGGGGTCCTCGGTCGACGCCCCGCGTTCGTCCCCTAGCGGCGCTAGAGCCGGAAGCTGCGACTGGGCGGCCAAAGCTTCTTCGGCCTGCTCTTCTGGGTCTCCCTCCACTAGCTCTAGAAAGCTCATATTCTCTTGGAGAGGGCCGCGGTGTAGCTTGAGGGAGGTCGCCTCGGCGAGCTCCACGAGCTCGGGAGGGGCACCGATCCAGTTCTCCACCTGTCGGCAGAGGTCGTAGGTCCTGCGAAGGATCCGAAAGAGGTCTCCACCCGGAAGGCTGCTCGCCCCCTCGAGCGCCTCCCACGACAGTCCGCCCCCCCAAAGCTCGGCGACGCCGCAAAAGAGAGTCTCGCAAGGTAGCTCCCGGTCGACTCCGAACTCGAGCTGCTGCTCTTCGAGGTCCTCGAAGAGCAGCAGGATCCGCTTCAGGTGGGGCGCGGTCCGACGACTGTAGTCCGGCGGTGCGGGCAAGCGGGGATCCCGCCGGACCGTCTCTGAGACCAGGAGGCAGCAGATGGCGGCGAAGATCGGCTCGTCGATCTCATCGGCGTAGTCGAGCACCGGCCCGAGGAGCGCCTCACCCACGGCGAACACGTTACTCGCCCGCAGGTGCGCCAGCAGCCTTCCGTCGGGGGTCGGCACGTCATCTTCTAGCAAGCCGGCATCCGTCAAGACCGCGGCCTGAGCCTGAAAATCCTCCCAGTAGGACGGCTTCTCCGACTCCCGGAGCTGCTGATAGAGCTCTCCGCAAGGCTCGTAGTTCGGGCAGGCGTTGCACGGGCTGCGCTCGAGCTGTTGCTCTAGTTCAGTGCTCTCTCGGCCCAAGTCCCGAACGGCCGCTTTCAGCTCCCGCCCTCCCCCCTCGGGGCCCGCGCCCCTCTTGAGATCCCGCATACCCTTCTTGACCGAGCGGCGACGCCCAAGGAGCTTCAGATAGGCGGTCCGGTCGCCCGGCTCCTCGGGGCACGGCGGACTGAAGTCTTCCCCCAGGCGCTCGGCCGCCAGCCCGTCCCGACGCTGCTGTTGCCGGTGCAGAAATTGGCCGAAGGAGCGATCCAAGAGCTCCTTCACCTGCTCCATAGGTCGGCGTTGGAGGAGATTGAGCACCATCCCGTAGCTAGGTTGGAAATGGCTCTCCAGCGCTTCGGGCCTGGCCCTAGCCAGATGGGCCACCATCTCGACCGGCTCCTTGGGGTGGGCGCAGATCACGACGTTACCCGCCTTATCCATCCCCCGTCGCCCGGCTCGTCCGGACATCTGGAGCATCTCGCTTCCGGTCAGCGGGCGCAGCCCCTCACCGGTAAACTTCGACAGCGCTGAAATGACCGTGGTGCGCGCCGGCATGTTGATCCCCGCGGCCAGAGTCTCGGTCGCGAAGACCACCTTCACGAGCCCCTGGGCGAACAGCTGCTCCACCAGTGACTTCCAGAGCGGGAGCACACCGGCGTGATGAACGGCGGTCCCTCGACGCAGGTACTCCAGATGGGGATGCTCGAGAATCTCCGGGCTCTGAACCGAGCGGGTAGCGATCGCGCGGTCGATGGCCTCTCGCTCGTCGGCGGTCAGACTCACAACGCCGAGGGTCTCCTCGAGGAGCTGCTCACACCCTTTGCGGCTGAACACGAAGTAGATCACCGGAAGCATATCTTGGCGCTCGAGGCGGCTCAAAAGCTCCTTGGAATCGCACAAAGAGCGGGCGAAGGGGACCCCAGCCCGGCGTTTAGGCGAGCGCTCATCTTTAAAGCGCCAGAGCCTCGGGTTGACCTGTTTCTTGTTGGTGCCCTTCTGGGCGAAGACGTCGAGCAGCTCGCCTTTTCGAAAATAGTAGTGGCGCAGGGGCACCGGCCGAAAATCGGTGGAGATGAGCCGAGTTGGTCCGTGGATCGACTCCAACCAGTCGCGCATCTCGTGGGCGTTGGCCACCGTGGCCGAGAGCCCGATCAGCTGGATCTCCCGGGGGGAGTAGACGATCGACTCCTCCCAGACGGTGCCCCGGTCGAGGTCGTTCATGTAGTGACACTCGTCGAGGATCACCGAAGCTACCCGGGCGATGGATGGGGCGTCTTTGAGATCCGGGCTAGTGCCGTAGAGCATATTGCGGTACACCTCGGTCGTCATCACCACCAAGTCGGCCTCCCCGCGAAGAGAGACGTCTCCGGTGGAGAGCCCCACGTGGGATTCGCCGAACAGCTGACACAGGTCGAAGAACTTCTGGTTCGAGAGCGCTTTGAGGGGCGTCGTATAGAGGCACCGCTTGCGCGCCGATAGGGCGGCCATCATGGCCCACTCGGCCACCGCGGTCTTCCCTGCCCCCGTGGGAGCGCAGACCAGCACGTTCTCACCAGCATCTATCGCTCGGCAGGCCTCCTCTTGAAAGGGGTCTAGAGGGAATTTAAAAAAGGCCTGTCTATGAACATGCATGGGCGCCCCTTTCCTGATCCAGCGGGGAACGCCTCTCTACTTTTTGTCGCTGCCCACCGATGGGAGCTTCAGCCCTTTCTCGAGCTGCTCGCGGCTCGGGGGCGGGCGGGAGACTCCCCTTTGCCCTATCCTTGCTGGAGAGGGGTCGACCCCGAAAGCTCGCTCGAAGTCGAGCTTCTGCTGTGCGGCCAGGGTCCGGTCGCAGCGGCCGCCGCGGTCGCGGGTTGGCTGGCTTTGCGCCTGAGTCAGTCCGGCCGTAAGGCCGGCTCCGCCCTGGAGCTCGAGCCGATAACCGTCGCCAACTTCGGAACCGCGGCGTGCCAGGAGGGGGCAGCACCGCCCGGGGCGACCTTCCTGGTCAACCGGATAGCTCGAGCCGCCTCGACCTTCTCCGAAGGCGGCTCGCCCCACTATCCGGAACGCCTCCTCGCCTGGTCCGGGGGGGAGGCCGAGTGCCACACCGTGCAGGAGCCCCAACGGTGGGCCCCACCCCTTGGGCACGGCGCGCCGGTGCGACTGTACGAGATGGAGGCCTGGGGGGTCGCCGAGGCGGTCGCTCCGTCGATAGGCTGGGCCGGGCTTTTGGTGGGGAAGACGGTCCTCGATCCGCTGCCCGCTCGCGCCTCACCGCAGCCGTCCGACGGCGCGCTCGCCGACCTGTCCCCTCCCGACTGGCGGACAGCCCGAAGCGCCATCGAGTCCGCCTACCGGGAGGGGGCCCACGCTTTCCTCGAGCTGGCGCTAGCCCATCACCTACTGCGCCGAAACCTACCCCGCAGACAGCTCAGCGAGGAGGCTGCGGGGTGGTGCTCTCAGACGCTCGTAGAGATCGGTGAGAGGATCCACCTGACCGCCACCCAGCGCAGGGAGCTGGCTCGAGCGCTCCGGGCCTGGTTCGCTGCCCCTAGCCGAGGCCCGGAAGGCGGCATCGGCGACCCTAGAGGGGAAGAGGCCCTACGAGCCAAGAAGGAGCAGCTGATCCGAGCCGCGCAGGCCGCTCCGATCGACCACCGCCATGCCCAACGCCGAACCGTCCAACAGCTCCACGAGCACCTCACTCCTGCCGCCGTTCTCTCATCTGTACGTCGAGAAGCGAGTGCTGGAGCACCCCCGGACCGAAGCCCTCCGGAGTCGCTTCCCTAAGGCCCAGCTGGTCTTGATAGACCATCAGCGAGAGCTGACTCAGCAGCGCAGCGCGACCTGGAGTGAGCAGAAGCTCTCTGCGAAACTGGTGGTGGCTCAGAAGAGCCCTCCGCACATCTACTCGGTGGGAGATGTGGCCCCCGGATTCGGGCATCGGGACTTCGCCTACGCTGTGCCGATGCAGAACTGCCTGTACGACTGCGAGTACTGCTATCTGCAGGGGATGTACACTTCGGCTCACCTGACGGTTTTCGTAAACCAAGAAGAGATGCAGGCGGAGGCTCGCCAGAGGGCCGAGGAGAGCGGCGACCTCTATCTGTGCCTGGCCTACGACAACGACCTGCTAGCCTTCGAAGGGGTGCTCCCGCTGACCGCCGACTGGCTCCGGGCCTCGGTGGGGACCCCCTCCTTGACCATCGAGGTCCGCACCAAGAGCGCCAACTTTCCAGCCCTCAAAGGCGTTGAGCCCAACCCCCGGGCGTTCCTGGCTTGGACCCTCTCACCGGAGGGAGTGATCCGCCGGTTCGAGCCCAAAACGCCTCCCCTGAGAGCTCGGCTGCGGGCTATGGAGAGCGCCTTGAACTCGGGCTGGCGAGTGCGGTTGTGCTTCGATCCTCTGCTTCCGATCTCCGACTGGCAGCGCGAGTACGGGGACCTCCTTAAAGAGCTCGACGAGCGCGACCTCTGGTCCCGGGTAGAGGACGTCTCCTACGGCATCTTCCGCATGAATCGAGACTACCTGCGCCAGGCCCGGCGAGCTCGCCCGGACAGCGAGCTTCTCATGAGCGCCACCCGTCAGGAGGAGCGCGGCCTGTTCACCCTAGCCCAGTCCGAACAGCGAACGCTCAAAGACTGGTTCGCCGGTCAACTCCATCAGCGCCTCCCCCGCGAGAAGGTCTGGGCTACCTGATGGAAAGCTGCGAATCTAAAGCGGGGTCCGAGCCTCTCCGGGCGCTGATCTCCGGCAGCTCCTCGGGCATCGGCTTAGCGGTCGCGCGCCTTCTCCTCGGTCATCACGCGGAGCTCGAACTCGTAGGTCTATCCCGCACTCCCGGACCCTTAGCGCAAGCTTCCGAGCCCGGGTCGGAGCGCTTCGAGCACTGGGCTACCGACCTGGCCGACCCAGGTCAGACCGCCGCCCGAGCGCGCAGGTACCGACAGCACAAAGGGCGCCTCGATCTCCTGGTGCTCGCCGCCGGTTCGGGCGGGTTCGCCCCCTTGGGCTCGTGGGACCCCGACGAGATAGACCGGCTGGTCCGACTCAACTTGACCGCTCCGATGGTGCTGGTGAACGGTCTGCTGCAGGCGCTGAAGGCCTCCCCCGATCCCCTAGCGGTCTTCGTGGGTAGCACCAGCGCCAGAGAGAGAGCGCCCTTGGGCGCGGTCTACGGAGCGACCAAGGCCGGCCTGGCTCAGTTCGCCGAGTACCTCTTCTCGGAAGCCCGCAGGTCCGGAATACGAACCATGCTCTTGAGCCCGGGAATGACGGACACCCCGTTCTACGGTCTCGAGCGATTCGCCCCAAAGAAAGGCACCGAGTTCGGTCTCGAGCCCGAGGCGTTAGCCGAACTGGTGCACTTTTTCTTCCGCGGTCCGGGGCGGCGAATGAACCCCACCCAGCTGGTGGTCGAACCGCCGAGGGTGGGAGTGGAGAAGCGGCCTCGGCCCTAGCGCCGGGCTTCCTTTAGCTGCCGGTCTAGATCGCGCTTGACCTGTCGTTCAGCCACCGACTCCCGCTTGTCGTGCATCTTCTTACCCTTGGCGAGGGCGATGCGACACTTCGCGATACCGTCTTTAAAGTACAGCTCGAGGGGAACCACGGTCAGCCCCTTCTCATCCATGCCCCGGGCCAAGCGCCCGATCTCCCGAGCGTGTAGGAGCAGCTTGCGGGGCCGGGTGGGCTCGTGGTTGTTCCGGTTCCCCTTCTCGAAGGGCGCGACGTAGAGCGAGTTCAGCCAGGCTTCCCCGTTCCTGACCGAAACGTAAGCGTCGGACATGTTCACCCCTCCGGCGCGCATGGACTTAACCTCGGTGCCCACGAGGACCATGCCGGCTTCGAGCTTGTCGGTCAGTTCGTACTCGAACCGGGCTCGCCGGTTAGTGGCGATCCGTTGAACCTTCTCACTCTTCACGAAAGCTCCACTCCGTACAGGTCGCTGTACTTGCTCCGGATATAGTCTAGAAACGGACCCACCCGGATCCCACCACCGAGAACGCGCTGCATCAGCTCCTTCGGCTCGTACTTGGCCGCGTGGCGGTGGAGGTTCCGATCCAGCCAGTCCCGCACCGAGCCCAGTTCGCCTTGTTCCATCTCAGCGCTCACCGTGGGAACCTGCTCGTTGAGAGCGCTCCACAGCTCTGCCCCGATGAGATTCCCCAGGACGTAGGTCGGGAAATAGCCCACCAGCCCGTCGCCCCAGTGGATATCCTGAAGGCAGCCCTCGGCATCGCTCGAGGGCTTCACTCCTAGGAGCTCCTTCATGTTCTCGTTCCAGACCTCGGGCATTTCGGCTGCGGTGATCTCGCCCTTGACCAAGGCGCAAGCGATCTCGAAGCGCAGCACGATGTGCAGCGAATAGGTCACTTCATCGGCCTCTACCCTTATCAAGCTGGGCCGCACCCGATTGGCCGCCCGATAGAGGTCCCTCCAGTCGTAACCGGAGACCTGTTCGGGAAACAGCTCACGAAACCGGGGTGTGAACCAGCGCCAAAACGGTGCCGAGCGTCCCACCATATTCTCGTACAGCCGAGCTTGGCTCTCGTGCACCCCTAAAGAGCAGCCCCCCCGCAGCGGAGTGTACTCCAGCTCGAACGGAGAGTTCAGCTCGTACAGAGCGTGTCCGCCCTCGTGCAGGGTTGCGAAGATGGCGGTGCCGATCTCATCGGGACTGTAGCGGGTGACCAAGCGAACGTCCTGGGAGGAGGAAGCCGATAGGAACGGGTGGGTCCCGGGGTCGATGCGCGCGTGCTCGGGGTACCCGATCTGGTGCGCCAAGAGAGCCGCCATCCGCACCTGCCCGTCCACCGGGAACGGCTGGTCGAAGGGGCCGTCGGTCCAACGCTCGTCTATCGGGGCCTCGGTGAGCGCTCTCACGATAGGTACGAGACCGTCCCGCAGCTCTCGGAAGTGCCCCGTCACCTCCGCGGTGGTCATACCGGGCTCGAACTCATCGAGCAAAGCGTCGTAGGGATGCCCCTCATAGCCGATCTGGTCAGCTTCCTCCCTCTTGAGCTCAAACATCTTGTCCAGGTACGGCAAGAAGATGGAGAAATCGTCTTTCTCCTTGGCCTCCCGCCAAGCGCTAAAAGATTCGGACTCGTGGGCGCTCAGCCGCTCGACGAGCTCCGGCGAAACCGCCGAGGCTCGCCGCCTCAGCCGTATCCAGCGCGCCGCACTCAGCGCGTCGATCCCTTCGGGCTCGTCCGAGGTGAGCTCCGCGACGCGCTGTACGAGTTCACCGAAACGCTGGTCGGTCAACCCTTGGTGATAGAGGCGAGACAGAGTAGCCCTCTGACGCCCGCGCACTTGAGCCGCCCCTTTGTGTGCCGGCATCACTATCTGGTGATCCCAGTTCAAGAGCCGAGAGATGTTCTTGAGCTGGCACAGCGTTTCGCTCTCGGTGCGAAACTCTTCGATAAGATCGTTTTTCATGGTGTATCCCCGAGTCTTTCCGCTCTTGAGCCCCCGATGACCGCGACCGAACCTTTAAAGACCGAAAACCGAAACTCGACGGATCGCGAGAGCGAATGAGGACCGCCTTGAAGGCCGACTATTGGACCGGTTGCGCTCCGTCTTTGCCGGCGGTCGCGGGGGCGTGTTCATCGTCTTTCTTCGGCCAGTGCCGAGCCGCCGTTGCGCCGCTAGCGAACGTAAAAAAGACCGCCAGAAGGCTCAAAAAGATCAGAACCAGCATGCCGTTCGCGACCGAATCGAAGATGGCACGAAAAAAATAAGGACTAAGGAAATCTTCGGTTAATGTAGGCATTATCTCTTCTTCCACCCCCAACCCGGCGCGAACCTTCTTGTCTACTTTCGCCGCTCCTGCTGGACTCGATTGTTGTAAGCGTTGACGATCCGACTCACATAGTTGATGGTCTCCCGGTACGGCGGGACACCGCCGTAGGCGGCCACCGCACCAGGTCCAGCGTTGTAGGCCGCCAGAGCCAGATCCAAGCGTTGGAATCGACTGAGCTGCTCAGCCAGATACTGGGCCCCGCCCGCGACGTTTTCGTCGGGGTCAAAGGAGTTCCGCACACCTAGCATGCTCGCCGTACCCGGCATGAGCTGCATCAGCCCGGCCGCCCCCACCCGGGATACCGCAGTAGGCCGAAAGTTCGACTCTTGGCGGATCACCTCTTCGAGCAGGATAGGATCGAGATTTCGCTTCTTGGCTTCCCGAACCACGATCGGGGAGAGGTCTAAACGTTGGTCTCCGGCGCCGATCCAGCGAGGGTCGAGCTCCTTCTTCGGGCTGGCAGCGTAGGAGACGGTGCCAGGGATCTCGAGCGGGACGTTGCGAGGTTTGGGTTTCGGCTTGATGGCCGGCGGCGGAGTCACATTATAGATGGTGCCCCCACCCCCGGTCCGCATGATGCGGTAGTACTCCGCCGCGCCAGCGTTACTATAGCTATTGACAGCCTGGCCGCTGACCGTGGCGGCTCCGACGCGGTAGAGGGAAGGATCCGCCGAGGCTGACCCCGCGAGAAGGCCGGTCCACAGCAGGACTGATAGTCCCATTCCCAAACAGTTCTTCATAACAGCTCCCTGAGCCCTTCGCTTAGTAACGATGTTTTTATCGAACGCCCGAGAATCCTCCTAGGAGAACGACCATTGCCCTGTCCTCGCTGCCGAGGCTCCGGTCTCTGCCAAGAGTGCCAAGGAGCCGGAAAGACCGACTGTCCGGCCTGTTCTGGCCGAGGCCGACTCACCACTCCCCGTGGACTCGAGTACCCTTGCAAGAGCTGTGGCGGTGAGGGCTCCCTCGACTGCGCGCCCGAATGCTCTTCTTGCGACGGGACCGGCGAGATCACCGAAGAGCTTCAAAAACGTGTCCAGCAGACCTATCGCATACGATTTGAGAACTACAACCCATCCCATCGGATAGTTGTTCCGCTGCTCGTGGTCAACGGGCTCTTCTATCTGGCCCAGCAGCTCGCACCCGAGAGCGTTTGGCAGCTCTACCCTTTCAACCAGTCTTTCGCACAGGGTCGATTCTGGATCCTACTCTCCCCCAGCTTCCTCCACGGCGGTCTTGTGCACCTGGCCCTCAACATGTGGGTCCTTTGGGTCTACGGTCAAGCGATGGAAGGGATCTTCGGAAAGCTCCGTTTCCTGGGCATCTACCTTCTGAGCGCGGTGACCGCCTGCTCGCTCTCCTGGTTCGTACACTGCTATCTAGGCGGCGCAGCGATGGCGGGGATCGGCGCTTCCGGCCCGATCTTCGGGCTCTTCGGCGCCGTCTTCGCCCTGCACCTGCGCTGGAGACTCATCCAAGGTCCGTTTCTTGAGCAGACGCTGAAAGTGGTCGGGCTGATCTTGGTCTTCGGTTTCGGCCTAGAGTTCGCCGGCTACGGCTGGATCGACAACTGGGGCCACCTAGGGGGTCTAGTGGGAGGCTTCTTGGCCGCTCTGGTCGGCGGCCGCCCCCGGGGGAACAGCAGCTGAACACCGTCGAGCGGCGGCAGGCTAGGGGTTGAAGATCACTTCGGGTGTAGGGAAGACTTCAGGAACGCCACCGGGCCCGGGGCACTCCTCCAGCGTGAACTTCGCCTCGGCGAAGATGTCGTCGAAGAAGCTTTGCCGCTCCTCGGCCCGAGTGCTCAAAGTGGTGCAGGCGAGCATCACGCCGTCCCCAGCGCCGCGCCGGTGAAGATAGAGAAACTGCACCAACGGTTCGTCGGAACGCTTGCGATCTTCGAAGGCCACTACCACCGGCTCCTCTAGGCTTCGATACGGCTCTAAGACCTTCACGCTCTCGCCGATCTCCTCGAGTTGGGTAGCGATCAGCTCCCCTGGGTTCTCCAACGATGCAGCGGAAAAACTCGCCGAGATCACAGTCTCTCGAAAGTTCCCGTCGAAGGGCCCCATACAGACCGCATCGGTGCCCTCTAGATTTTCTCGGATCTCCCAATCCGGGGGGACCCGAAAACAGTAGCCGTCGTGCTCTTGCTGCACGAGGACGTGGCCCTGCTTATCCACCTTCTGGAAGGTGATCTGGCTAGGGCACCCCGCGAGCAAAAACAGAGGCAACAGACAGACCAGAGCGAGCATTCTGGTAGAGCGCGAGCGAATATAGGATGAAGCGGTCACGGCCCGGCCCTTCCGCCCGTACGGCCGAACACCTTCTCGACTATTCGCTCTTGTGGGTAGGATCTTCCAGCTCCAAAGCCCGAGTCGACCCCTTTCGTAGGTAGGCGTTCGAGCCCTCGGGTGCGAATCGGGGGGGCATGGGAACGGACACCTCCAAAAGCCTCTTCAATCAAGCCATGAAAGAGATCATGGCCTCCAACTATGTCGCCGCTGAGCTGATGCTAGCCCAAGCGGCCGAACTCAACGAGGAGAACACCACCCTCTACGCTGCTAGCCTAGCGGTCTTGATGGCCTATCGGGACCGGGCAGACGAGGCGGTGGCGATGCTCGAAGAGCGGCTGGAGGCGCAGTCGACCGACCCGAACTTACTACTGGCCTACGGCCTGACTCTGGAGAAGCACGGCAAGGACGAGGACGCCGAGGATGCGTTCAAAGAGGTCTTAGCCCAGGATCCCGATAACGCCGGCGCCCTCCGGGGGATGTCGGCTCGCCTGCGAGCCAGAGGGGAGCTCGAAGAGGCCGCCCGCCTGGCCGTCAAAGCCTTCACCCAGTGCCCCGACAACCTGGTCTTCGCCAAAACCGCGAGCGACCTCCTGGAGGCAACCGATCGTGCCGAGGCAGCTCTCGAGGTGCTCGAACTAGGGGCTCACTACAATCCGGAAGACGAAGAGCTGGTCTGCCGCGCCCTCAGCGGCTTGGTGCAGCGCAGCCAACGGGAGCGCTGCAAGGAGCTGTTAGACCTGCTCGACGAGACCCAAGGCTGGGCTGCGGCCTGGAAGATCGCCTTGCTCGACTGGCTCGGCATGTCGGATCGATCCGAGGCCCTGCTGGCCCGCACCCTGGAGCGTCCCACCGCCAAGGAGGCCACCTTCTGCTATCAGGCCGCCCTGCACGCTCTACGCCGGGAGAACCCCGCCGCCGCGGACGCGCACCTGGATCGCCTGCTCCTCAAGGAGCCTCAGAACCCGGCAGCCCTACGTTTGAAGGCCGAGCTCGCCGCTGGGCGCAGCTACTACGACGTCTCCATCGACCCGATCATGCGAGCGCTCGGGCTCGAGGAGTCCGACACCACCCCATGGCAGGACTACTGGAGCGGACTGGCCACAGATCAGTTCGAAGAGGTCGAGGAGCTCCTAGCCAGCATCGCCGACGACGAGGAGGCTCTCCAGCAGGCCGGGGAAGGAGCCCGACTCGAACTCGCAGAGGCTCTGCTCTTGGCCCAGCAAGGGGTGGAGACCGAGCCCGGTCTCGGGCAGCTCGAGACGCTGCCGGAAGACTTGGCCGCCGGCATCTTGTTAGAGTTCTTGGAAGGGGCCCAAGAGCTCGGGCTCCACGATACAGAGGCCGCTTGGTTGTACGATCGGTGGGTGGAGGAGTTGGGTCGCATCGACTCGATCTTGAATCTGAACCGGCTCTACGCCCAGGAGGACTTCCCTCGCCTAAGGAGCAGCCTCGACCGCCTCCTCACTCTCCTGGAGGACCCTGCGAGCAGCGCCGACCCGCTTTCGGTGGGCTCCATCTACCGCCTCTACGACCTGCTGTGGAGACTGGCCACCGACCAGCCCGAAGAAGAGGATCGCTCCCCCGATCGAGAGGTCGTGCAGGCAGCCTTAGAGATCTTAACCCAGCGCCCGGAGCGCAACGCCAGCGAACAGCGCTGGTACGACGCCAACAACGTCACCCTCGTGAGCGAGAATCCGGACCTCGTGCCCTCGGGCGCCCCCCGGGACCCCGGGACTCCCCCCCTCGCCGGTCAGTACCTCGACGTAGCCGAGGAGTACGAAGTGGTCTACGAGACCGAGGACGGCCAGATCCTCGAGGGTCTCAAAGAGGGTGAGTACGAGGTGATCGAAGAGATCATCGAAGAGATCGAGGTCGACCCCGACGACGAAGACTACGAATGGGTCTGGGTGGAGGAGGAGATCGAAGTCGACGCCCCTCCGGGCGGGCCCGAGGACACCTACCAGAACTGAGACGGGCCTCCCAGCCCTAAGCCCACCTCAGGTCGTTCAGGTCGATCGCTCAGGTCCCGAGAGCGGCCGGGCCGCCTCGAGCTATCGGGCGAAACCGGTACCGGCCGACGCCACCGTGGCCAAGCGCGAAGCCTTTAGCCAGCCGCTGGTGGTGGATCCGTTGGCGCCAGGGGGGGACGGCTGCGTCTCCTCGAGGTGCGTCAACGCCGCGCCCAACGCCAGAACGTCGAGGGTCTCCCCTTCCGAGCTCGGTAGCCCCTCGAACTCCTCATCCAGGAAATGGGTAGACAGACGCCCCTCTTGAAATCTCGGGTGCCGCAGTAGCCAGCGGTGGAACGGGATACTGGTCGCGAACCCCACCAGCTCGAACTCCTCCAGAGCGGCTAGCGGCCGATCGAGGGCCGTCTGCC
>CAZDLH010000003.1:0-4894 GCA_964505925.1 uncultured Burkholderiales bacterium | reverse complement strand
ACCCGATAACCGGGGTACAGATGGGTATCCACTCTCACCCCGGGACCCATAGGTAGGCGCAGAGCCTCCACACGCCCGGCCGAAGGGGCGAAGTTCTGATCCGGGTCTTCGCAAGTGATCCGGCATTCGATCGACCAGCCGCGGAGCTGCACCTGATCCTGCCGCAGCCTCAAAGGCATACCGGCGGCGATCCTGAGCTGCTCGGCCACGAGATCCACACCGGTGATCTCTTCGGTGACCGGATGCTCCACCTGCAGACGCGTATTCACCTCGAGGAAATAGAAGTTCCGCTGGGCGTCCACCAGGAACTCGAAGGTCCCAGCGCTACTGTAGCCCGCCTCCAGAGCGCCTCGCACGGCCGCATCCCCCATCGCTTTGCGAGTGTCGGTGTCCAAGAACGGCGAGGGCGCCTCCTCGAGCATCTTCTGGAAGCGCCGCTGGATGCTGCACTCCCGCTCTCCGAGATGGATCGCGTTCCCCTGCCCGTCCGCCAAGATCTGTATCTCGATGTGCCGCGGCTCTACGATGTACTTCTCGAGATAGACCGCGCCGTTACCGAAGGCCGCCAGCGCTTCCCGCTGGGCCTGCTCGAAGCCGATCCTGAGCTCATCGGGGCTACCGGCTTTGCGCATCCCTCGTCCGCCACCGCCGCCAGCAGCTTTGATCAAGACCGGGTAGCCGATCTGCTCGGCTTCCGTGAGAGCCTGCTCCACGCTCTTGCAAGGCCCGTCCGAACCCGGCACCAGAGGTAGGCCAGCTCTCGCCATCAGCTCACGGGCGCGGTTCTTGTCTCCGAGGGCGGCGATCACTTCGGGGCCCGGCCCAACGAAAACCAAGCCGGCTTCGGCGCACGCTCGAGCGAAGTCGGCGTTCTCCGAAAGGAAGCCGTAGCCTGGATGGAGGGCTGCGCACTCGCTGAGCAGTGCCTTCTCTACGATCTGAGCCCCGTCGAGGTAGGCGGCCAGGGGCGAGGCTCCCTCGGGTGAGGTCAGTTCGATGGAGTAGTCGGCCAGGGCTACCCCGTAGCTATCCCGGTCCACGGCGTGGTAGCCCAAGACCGTCTCGATCCCCAGCGCCCGGCAGGCCCTGATGACCCGACACGCGATCTCACCTCTGTTGGCAACGAAAAGCCGTGTAAACATGCCGGACACGTTAGCGAGACGAAGCACCGGTCCTGCTTAGCCGAGCGGGCCGGGAGCTAGCTAAGCCGACGCCGGAGACGACGCAAGCGCCCTTCCATCCACCGCACCATCATCGGGCGGTCGCGCTGCTGCTGCCACCAGAGCTCCAGAGCTACGCGGACCTCCTCGGCGGTGGGCCGGTCCTCCGGACTCCAGGCCGTCATAGAGGCCAAGAACGCTTCGAACGGGGGGTAGACCTCGGGGGCGAACTCCCCTGCGAGCGGCACCTTGAACCCCAGCTCCGAAGGCTCCCGTCCGGTCAGAGCTCGATGCAGGGTCACCCCGAGGGCGAAGATATCCGAGCGCGGCTGGGTCTGACCGCTATACTGCTCTGGGGGGGCGTACCCCGGGGTACCGTACGCCGTCGTATCGCCTTTTTGGTGCGGGCGCCGGAGCCGAGCGATGCCGAAGTCGATGAGCCGGGAAGGTCTGCCCGACTCCAGCATAACGTTGGCGGGCTTGAGGTCTCTGTACAGCACGGGCGGGGTTCGGCTGTGGAGATAGTCGAGCACCCCCGCGAGCTCTGCGCCCAAACGCATCGTCTCCGGTTCGCAGAGAGGTCCGGCTCGCAGCACCTCTAGCAGGGTCGGGCCTTCCACCCTCTCCATCACGAGGTACAGAGCGCCCTTTTCAGAGAACGCGTCCTCAACCCGGGGGAGCTGCGGGTGTCGGAGCTGGGACAGCAGCTCGTACTCTCTAAAAAAGGAGCTGCGGACCTCCTCGCGCTCTTTGGAGGGAAGCCCGGCACAGCTCAGCTCCTTCACGGCCCAGACCGCCCCCCGCTCCCGAGTATCCCGGGCTAGATAGACGCGCCCGCTGGCCCCCTCACCCAGCTGGCGCTCCAAACGGTAGCGTCCGTTTAGCACCCGTACTTCCACAGGGACCGATTCGGCCTCGCCCGAGGCCGGCACCTGCCTTAACCCCAAAGGCGCGACAAGGGTTCATGGGCGCACGAAGAGAAATCCTCAAATGTGCTTAAAGTCCAAACTCTCCTCCAAGGGAGATACAAAATAGAGAAAATCCTGGGACACGGCGGGATGGGCGCCGTCTACCTCGCCTCGGATCAGCGTCTTCCCACGAACTGGGCCATCAAAGAGATGAAGAAAGAGGGTTTCTCCCAGGCCGAGCAAGAGAGCAACGCCGAACTCTTTCGGGCTGAAGCTCGACTCCTTTCGGAGCTTCGGCACCGCAACCTCCCTCGCATCGTGGACTTCTTCGAAGAGGGCCAGCAGCTCTATCTCGTTATGGACTACGTCGAGGGGGAGACCCTCGAAGACCGCATCGCCCGGGACGGCCCCCTGACCCCAAGCCTTGCGCTCGAGCTCTGCCTACAGATAACCGACGTCCTCGACTATCTACACTCCCTCAAAGACCCCGTCATCTTTCGAGATTTTAAGCCCGCCAACGTCATGCTGACCCCCCAGAACGAAGTCAAGCTGATCGACTTCGGGATAGCCCGCATCTTCCGCCAAGGCCAGTCTAGCGACACCCAGGCTCTGGGCACCCCCGGCTACGCCGCCCCGGAGCAGTACGGCAAAGGGCAGTCCGGGCCCCGGACCGACCTCTACGCCTTCGGAGCCACCTTCCACCACGCCCTGAGCGGGCGGGATCCCACCAACGAACCGTTCGTGTTCCCGCCCCTCGAAGAGTTCCGCTCGGATCTCCCCCCACAACTGAACTCCATCGTGGGCTCCTGCCTGAACCTGCAGCCCAGCGACCGTCCAGAGTCGGCCTTCGCGATCAAGCGCCAACTCGAACAGGTCCTACTCCAGACCGGCTCCTCGCCTCTGGTTGCCGGCCGGCCCTCGACCATCCGGCTGGAGGCCATCCCCGAGACCGCCGCCCCGCCCGAGACTAGCGCGGCCCCAGCCTCCGAGGCGACCTCCGTGGCGACCACCGAGGCGGTCCCCACAGCCGAAGCCGGCTCACCGGGTCTCGTTCTCCATACGGTTCCGATCGGGGTCGGGACCGCTGCCCCGCCTCCCGAAGCCGCAGAGGAGCCGGCGGCCCCCGAGCCCAGTCCCGCTCCTGCCCCCGCCGCGCCCAGCGCCCCCTCCTCCGATTCGAACGCCCCCGAGCCGGACGCTTCGACCTCGGTCTTCAGGCCCGGCAGCGTCTCCTTCGGCGGGGTCGCGAAGGGTCGTCAGGTGCGCCGACAGGTCGCCATCAAGAGCGCTGGGCCGGTGGAGCTGACCAGCGACCTCGAGGCCCTCGGAGTGATGCCGAGCCAGGTCCCGAGCGGTCAGCAGCGGATCACCATCACCCTGGACACCAGCGCTCTAAACCCCAAGGAGACGCTTCGCGGCTCGGTACAAAGTTCGTGTGGAGCCGCCCTAACCGTAGAGGCGGAGATCCTAGAATCGAAAGCGTCGTTAGGCCGAACCCTGACCGCGGTCGCCCTCTGTCTGATGGCCTTTCTCCCACTGGTCAACTATCTCTCCACGCTCATGCTAGGGATGCTCTACCTCAGCACCCCGAAGGGACCGCGCTCCAGCCTGGCGTTCTCTTGGTGGTTCGCGGTGTTTCTCACCTTCTGTTGGACCTTGCTCTTCGCCGGTCTCGCCGTCGGTATCTACCATCTCGACTGGAGCTTCCTCGAACTGGAGAGCTTGCTGAGCTCGCCGGCTTGAGAAAATTACTAACAGGCGAGAATGACCTGAGACACCGTAAGGAGAAAGAGCGGGCATGAGCGCTAGAGACACCCTCGTAATCTGCCCCCAGTGCGAGCACGGAAACGAACCCGACCAGCGGTTCTGCGACGAGTGCGGAGCGGAGCTGAAAGGCTCGACCCCGGTGGAAGCGACCGCCGAACCCGACTCCGGTAGAGCGAAGCCCCTACAGCCGGGAGCTCCCCTCACCCTCGAAGACGGAGCAGGCTTGGTCGTCCAAGAGCTGCTCTCCTTAGGGCGAGTCAATCGCTACTTAGCCAACCGAGACGGTCAGGTCGGACTCCTGCTGGAGGAGAGCCTGACCAACCCCGGCTTTCTTGAGAACCGCCTCACGGTGCTGTCGGCCCTGGGCGAGATGGAGGGCCTGTGGTGGCCTGAGGTCACCTTCCATCACGGCCAGCAGGCCTACGCCTTCTCCCCCCTGCCCACCGCACAGACGCTAGAAGAGCTGGTCCGAGAGCACGGTTCACTGGGCACCGAGAGGCTGCGAGAGTTGGCCCAGAAGCTAGGTCAGACCTTAGAGCGGCTGCACGACCAGGGCTTCGTGATCCGCTCCTTCCAGCCGGACCGCCTCTGGTGGTCCCCGGGCTCACCGCTGCTGGTGGAAGGGTTCGAGCGGATCTCCCCTACCGAACTAGCCAGTGAGGACTTTCAGGTCGTGAACGGCTTTTCGGCTCCCGAAGCTTACGGTGTAGGGGACGGCCCGGTAGGCGCGGTCTCGGATCTCTACTCCGCTGGGGCCCTGCTCCACTTTGCCGCGACCGGTCAGCGCACGGACCTCGAAAGCCGAGAGAACTTCTTTAGCTTCGACCCCCTGCCCGACTTAGGGGACGAGGTGCTCCAGGAAGCGGTCCTTAGAATGACGGCCAAAGCCGCCGACCAACGCCTTCAGAGCGCCCGCGAACTCCAGAGCTTCCTAGAGCTCGCAGAGCCGCCCCCGCGCCCTAAAGCCGCGCCAGCCCGGGTACCGGTAGAGCCGCCCGCAGCGGTCGCAGCGGTCGCACCGGCAGCACCGGCGGTCTGGCCCCCGGTCTCCGAAACCTT
>CAZDLH010000002.1:0-18714 GCA_964505925.1 uncultured Burkholderiales bacterium | reverse complement strand
CGCGCCGTTGCCGGACGGCTCACCGGTCCCCGACGGCACGGAGGTGCGCTTTTTCGCCCACAATCTGGTGGTGGAGCCCGCACTGGTGAAGACGGTGGGCGGGGTGGCGAAGACCCGCGTTCACGCTGTGCAAAGACGGGGGCCGGCCCGGTTGACCATGCAGAGCGGCCCCATCTCCGAGCGCCAGGAGTTCGAGCTGCGAGGCGGCTCAGTAGCTCGCATCTGGGCGACCCCTACCTCCACCGGCAAGCTCGAGGTTAAGGGCCAAGCGGATTGGCAGCGCACTCAGTATAAGGTCCAGCTAGTGGACGAATGGGGCACTTCGGTGGCCGGGGCACGCTTTCGTGTAGCCATCGCGGGTGCCGAACCCCAGGAGTTCGCGACGGACACAGTGGGGATGGGCTCGTTTCTCGTCGATACCCCGCCTGGAGGAACGTTTTCGGTGGTGCTTTCCAGCGGTTCAGCGCCTAGTCTTACTCTCCAGACGCCGAGGCCTCGCTAGACGGCGGGGGAGTTCGAAGGCATGGTTTCACGATCCGTCGTAATAGACGGATATGGGAGGGATCTTCGAGCACAGGGACCGGCTCTTGGTGTTCTGTCTGCTCTGCTGCTTGGTCTGTGCCGCAGGAGCGGAGCCGCTCGCGATTCGGGTGCATGCCAGCGAGCCAGGCGCGGTCTATATTCGCACCGTCGGAGAAGAAGAGCGGTATCGACTGCACTCTGAGCGTTTGCCTGCCACCGTGGAGGTAGAGCCGGGGCAGCGAGTGGACATCCGTGTGCTGGGCCTACGGAACTGGTGGAGCGACTGGTTCGGGGAGTTGCAAGGGCGGACCGGTCCCGCTTCCGTGACCGTTCGCCTAGAGCCTAAGCCGGCTTGGGGACGGATCGCAACGGCGGTCTGCCTGCTCTTCGGGCTAGTGTCGTGGGCGTGGTGGCGCTCTCGACGGGCGTCACACTGGGCCCTCGAACGAGCCCAATCCGAGATCGCTGAACTGAACCATAGGGTCGAGAGGGCCGAGTCGGTGGGCGCCACACCGACCCGACTGGGCCGGTTTCGTATCCTAGGAACATTAGGTAAAGGCGGGATGGGAACCGTCTACCTCGGAGAGGATGAGCAGGGGTGGACCTACGCCTTGAAGGTGCCTCATCAGATGGACGAGCGCGCCGTCCGGGAAGCGGAACTGGCCGCCGCGATAAGGTCTCCGCACGTCGTCAGATACTTCGGCATGGAGCGATGCCCCAACGGGGTGAGTCCACCCCACCTGGTGATGGAGTACCTGAAGGGCGAGACCCTCCACGAGCGCTTAGGAAAACGGGGCCGCTTCGAGCTAAAGGCGCTCGATCGACTCTGCCAGCAGCTGCTCAAAGGTCTGGAGGCAGCCCACGAGGCCGGCGTGTACCACCGGGATCTGAAGCCGCAGAATGTCTTTCTAGCCGGGCAAGAAGGGCGAGAGACCCTCAAGATCACCGATTTCGGCTTGGCCACCGATCGCAGCCTCGACGGGCTCACCCGTAAAGGGGACATGCTGGGCACCCCCTCTTATGCCGCCCCAGAGCAGATGCGGGGCGATCCCGTAGACCAAAGAACGGACCTCTACGCCACCGGGGTCATCCTCTATGAGATGGCTACCGGGCTGCTGCCTTGGAACTGTACGGAACCCCTCATGCTTTTACGTCAGAAGCTGGAGGTCCCGCCCCGCCCCCCGCAGAGCTATCGTGCCGACCTGCCTTTAGGTTGGTCGACGACCATCTTGCGGCTACTCTGTCCGGGGGCGGACCAGCGACCGCTCAGTTCGCGGGAGGTGGAGGCGTTGTGGAGAGCCGAGGGCGTCGGATGCCGGAGTTGAGGGTGGGCTAGATCCCCCAGTAGTAGTGCGCGATCGCCATAGTAGCTAGAAATAGAACGAGGTGGAGTCCGAGCCCTACTTTGAGAAAGACCTTGCCGGTGTAGCCGCCGGGACCGGCTATCATGGCGTTCACGGGGTGCGACACCGGGGTTAGAAAGCAGTTTGAGCAGGCCATCGAGACGAGTACCGCCATAGCTTGGAGATCGACACCGAGCTTGCTAGCGATGCTCAGCGCCATCGGACCGACGAAGAGGGCCGAGACCTGACCTCCCACCACCTGCGTCATAAAGACGGTAAAGAGGAAAAAGCAAGCCACCGGGACGAGCGGCGGGTGGTCGGCGAAGGTGCCGGTAAAGAAGCGGCCCACCAGGGTCGTTAAGTCCGTCGATTCGAGGGCCATGGCCAGAGGCGCCATTCCGGCTATCAGTACCAGAACGCTCCAGTCGATGGCCCCGTAGGCACGCTCGGTGGTGAGGACCCCTAGCAGGACCAGCGCGAGAGCTCCGGTCACCGCGGCCAGCGACATCGAGATCAGCCCGAGACCCGCCGCGAAGACGACTCCGACGGCCACCGTCAGAGTTAGGGCGCTCTGGGTTTGGGACATCGGGGGGGAAGATGGGGTGTCCACCACCAGGTAGTCGGGGTTTTCAGTGAGCTGCAGAATGTTTTCTAGGGGTCCCACCACGAGGAGTGCGTCACCGCTCTTAAGTCGGGTCGTTCCTACTTCGGTGCGCTGACTTCTTCCGTTTCGCCAGAGGGCTACACCGGTGAGCCCGAAGCGGTTCTGGAAGCGGAGCTCAGCTAGGCTCTGACCCACGATCTTAGAGCGCGGGGGGATGACCACCTCGGCGAGTATCACCGGGACGTCCGGCCCGTCGAGGCGGTGCTGCCCACGGCCCACTGCGACCCCCAGCTTGCGGACCTCGTGCAGGCGATCTTGGCGGCAGGAGACCAGCAGGACATCTCCGCGCTCGACTTGGGATTCGGCCCCGGGGCTGAATTCGGCCTGCTGCCCCCGCCAGATCGCCAGGACCGGAAAGCTCAAGGCTGCTTCGGCCAAGGTTCGGCCCTCTAGGTCCGACCCGGGTAGGACCCTGAGCTCCCAGAGTCGCTCATCGAGTTCATAGACCCGCTGGAGGTCGGCGCGGGGGCGTCGGCCTGGGTGGGGATCGCAACTCGGCAGTAGGTGACGTCCGATAAAAAGCATGTAGGCTGCCGTGACCAGCACCAAGAGTCCGCCGGTGGGGAAGAAATCGAACATCGTGAGCCCCTCCCCCTGTCGTTGCTGAAGGAGGCTGCTCATGATGATGTTCGCGGTGGTGAATACGGTGGCCATTCCGCCCACGATCACCCCCACACCCATGGGCATCAGCACTTTGGAGACGGGAACATCGTGCCGTCGTGCCACGTTCACCACTACGGGTAACAGGACGGCTCCGGCGGCGGCCGTGTTCACCACTAAGGAGACGGCGCTTCCCACCAAGAGAAAGATGACGACCATCTTGGCTTCGGACCCTCCGGTGTACCGCTCCAAGCGAGCCGCGATGGCGTGGACTAGGCCTGCCTGATCCATGGCAGCCGTCAGAATGAAGAGCCCCGCGAGGGTCAAAATTGCCGGGCTAGCAAAACCTGAGAAGGCCTGATCTGGAGTGACCAACCCGCCGAGTGCTAAGCTCACCAGGACCAAGAGCGCCACCAGATCGCTTCTGAGACGCCCGCTCACAATCAGGAGGATAGTGAGAGTGAGGACCCCGATCACGTAGAGTTGATCGCCGGTCAGAGTCACCTGGGCCAAGGGTGGAATCAGCTCAAGAATCGATCACCACTCCTGGGGGAAGCTGAGCAGAAGGTCCGGGTCTACGGGTACCCCATGAAAATAGGTCGCGTAGTGGAGGTGCGGGCCGGTAGAGGCGCCGGTGTTTCCGATCCTCCCCAGAAGTTGACCCGCCTGCACGCGGTCGCCTTCGGCCACGTCTATGGAGGACAGGTGGATATAAAGACTGGTCAGCCCTTCGCCGTGATTGACGATCACGCAGTTGCCCAGCAGGGTGAAATTCGGTCCTACTAGGGTTACTACGCCGTCGGCGGGAGCGCGTACGGGATCGCCGGTGGGGCCGGCGTAGTCGAGCCCGCGGTGGAACCCGGCGGTGCGGCCGTTGCGAACCCGTCGGACCCCGAAGGGCGAAGAGCGCGGCGCCGTCGAAGGCTCTCGAAAGTTTCCGGCCCAGCGAGCGCCCGGTTGGAAATCCTCTAGGGCGGCAAAGACCAGCTCCTCCTCTCGATCGGCTTGGGGATCGTCGTATTTGGCGGCGTTGGAGGCGCTCATGCTCAAGTACTGAACCGGGCGCCACTTCTCGGCTACGACGATCTTGCGCGAGAGTTCCGTTTTATCTCCGGACTCGTCGGTGAGCTCGACGCGCAGTGTGGCGGTACCGCCGACCGAAGCGTCGAGGGGGACCGCTAGGCCCGCCCTCAGTCCGTAGGCGGCCTGCGAGAGTGAGCCGCTACGTCCGGCCCAGTGCCAAGTCCCGGTGTAGCCCTGTGCGGACTCGACGGAGAAGAAGAGCACCCCTCCGGGCCAGGTTGTGCCGCGCACCCGTAGCTCGGGTTCAGCGAACGCTGGCAGGGTCGATAAGAAGAGTACGGCAAGACAGGTGGCGAGGCTTAGTCGAGTGGTCATGCCGTCGATGTTCTCGCTAGACGGCGTTCCTCCTACGGTTGGCTCTGTTCAGGCGCGTTCAACTGCTTTTCGATCTCCGACTCGATCAGTTCGAGGAGTTCAGCGCCTTTTGGACCGGCGAAGTCGCCGAACCGTTCCCGGACGGCTCTGCTGACTTCGCGGAAAGTTGCGATCTCTTCGGCGTTGAGCTCGATGATCTGAAGGGCGGGCCGCTTCTGCTTTATGATCTCCAGGCGGTCCGCGTTGAACTTCTGCTGAGCTTCAAAGATGGCGTCGTCGACTTCGGCTACGGCTTCGTCGACCCAACGGCGATGCTGCTCGTCGAGCCCGTTGTAGAAATCGCGATTGGAGATCACCGTCGTGTAGAACGGGGATTCGTAAGCGAAGATCAGAAAATCTGACACTTCGTAGAAACTCATCTCCTCGATGGCGAAGACCGGGTTGACTTGGCCGTCGACCATCTTCAACTGCAGGGCGGAGTAGACTTCGGAGTAGGCGAGGGGGGTGGGGCTAGCGCCGTAAGCCGAGTAGGCGGCGAGAAGTAGCGGAGAGGTCATCACCCGGAACTTGAGTCCGGAGAAGTCGGCGGGTGTCCGCACCGGACGGTTAGCGGTCCAGGCTTGCCAGCCTTCGCTAACCACGCCGAGGAACTTGAAACCTTTGAGGGCGTACAGTTCGTCGAAGGCCTGAAGGACCTTCGGGCTGTTGAGGGCCCTCCGGTTCAGCTCTTCGTCGGGAGAAAACAGATAGTGCAGCAGTAAGACCTGCACCTCGGGGATCAGCTTCCCGATGTGACCGGGGCTTGCCATCGCGAACTCCAGGGTTCCGTTATGGAGCAGTTCGGTTAGCTGATCCGAGGTGCCTAGGGTGCCGTAGGGGAAGACTTTTACCTCGATTTCGCCTTGGCTAAGGGATTCGATCTCTTCTTTGAAGAGCTGGGCGTAGGCGTCTTGGACGCTCCCTGCGGTCTCTTCGATGGCGAAACGCCAGACGATGTTTTCGTCTTGGGGGGCGCAGGCGCACAGCCCTAAAAGTAGAGCGCAAACTCCGATTGCGATTCGCGTTCGGCGTATCACTGTTCGGCGGATCATTGGAAGGCCAGGTCCCTCAGGAAAAGTGCGATCTGTGGAAATGCGATCACGAGAAAGCAGACGAAAAAAAGCATGGCGATAAAGGGCGGCGTGCCGCTGATCACCTCTCGGTACGGTTTACGGAAGATGGCGATGGCAGTAAAGATATCGCAGCCGAACGGCGGTGTGGCCGAACCGATGGCCACCTGCAGCGTGACCAGGACGCCGGTGAGGACCGGATCGAGCCCGGCGGCTAGAGCGACCGGATGAAAGATCGGGGTGAGGATCAAGATCACGACGATCGGGTCGACGAACATACAGCCGACGAAGTAGGCGACACAGAGGGTGAGGGCTACCCTCCAGTATCCCGAGTCGGCGCTGAGCCCCAGAGTCTCGTTGATCAGGTAGGCGGGGAGTTCGGCAAAGGAGATCACCCAAGAAAAAGCGGTGCCGGCTCCCACTAAGGTGAAGACCACGGCGGTGACTAGACCAGTGGAGAGGGCGAGCCTAGGGAGATCCGAGAGCTTCATCTTTTTGAATACGAACATCTCTAGGAGCAGCGCGTAGAGCACCGAGACGGCTGCGGCTTCGGTAGGGCTGAAAGCTCCGGTATAGATCCCGCCGATGATGATCACTGGGAAGCCGAGGGGAAAGACGGCGTCTTTTATAGCCGCCCGGCGTTCAGACCAAGGGCTCGGTTCGACGGGCTTTAGGTTGAACTTACCGGCAGCATACACGCTGTATGCCGAGAACATCACCAGGATGAGAACCCCAGGCCCGATGCCCGCGATGAACAGTTCGCCGATCGAGGTGCCTGAGACGACACCGTAGACGATCATTCCGATCGAGGGGGGCAGGAGAAGCGCGATGTCCGAGACGTTGATGATCAAGGCCGTGACGAAGGAGTCGGGGTAGCCAGCCTGGAGCATTCGCGGCCGGAGAGGCTTACCGATGGCTACCACGGTGGCTTGGGTCGACCCGGAGATGGCTCCGAAAAGGGTACAGGCAAGCGCGCTGGTGACTGCGAGGCCCCCGCGCATGTGGCCGACGAACGTCTCGACGAGATTCAGGAGGCGGTTAGCGGTCTGTCCGGAGGTCATGATCTCGGCGGCAAAGATGAACATCGGGACTGCGATGAGGGCGGCGGGCTTCACCCCGCCGATCATCTGTTGGGCTGCCACTTCGGGCGAGATCCCAGGAAAATAGATGTACAGTAGAGCCATCGTGGTGGCCAGCAGGGGCACGAACATCGGGTAGCCTAGCGCTAGGAGGCCCACCATGAGGCCTACGATAAGAAGAGTCACTGCAGTTAGACCCCCTCCGGCGGGACGGAGCTGTAGGCCTCAGGCACGCCGAAGGCTAGGTAGACCTGCTCCGACTGAAGATTCTGAATGCCAGCCAAGAGGTACTGCAGAGCTGCCAGGCCCAGCCCGAGCGGTGCCGAGAGGTAGACCAGCCAGAGGGGCACTTGGGTCACTGGGGCTAGGGTGCCTAGGGCGTAGACCGTACCGGCGTAGCGAAGCGCGTACCAAGTAAGAACGAAGAGCAGAAGCGATGTAGAGAAGCAGATGGTGATGCGAAGCCAGCGCCGGGGGCCTAGCGGGACCTCGTCATAGAGGGCGGTCATCCGGATGTGGCGGCCTTGAGCCGCCCCGTAGGAGAGCCCTACGAAGGTGACGAGGACGATGGAAAACTGGCAGACCTCTTCAACGGAAGCCAGGCTGAAACCGAGAAGGGTCCTGCAGAAAACGTTGACCACAGTAAGCGTAGCGATGATGATGATCCCCCATGAGAGCACCGCTTCTTCTATCTTTTGGATGAGTAGGGCTAACCTGGAAGACAGGCTACGTTTTCTGTTGAAAGAACTCAAGATTTAACCGTTGGCGGAGATGGCAAAGATCCCTTCTTCCGCTTCTTAATTGACCGGATTCGGCGGCTTTGGACTCGTTTATGAAAAAAGATGAAACGACGTGGGGTAACATCGTTGTAACAGTCGGCGGGCGCCTATCTTGTAATCTATGAAAGATAGAGAAAGGCTCAGCAGATGAACACCGTCCCCACCTTCAGCTACCATATTTTAGAGCGCCCAGGGCCTATCCCCACTTCGCTGTTACCGACGCCGGAGGTACGGATCGGGGATGACTACTACGACGAGGAAGGCGACGCTGCAGACCGAGCGCAGTACTACGCGCCCATCAAGGACAGCTTCGAATCGGCTTCGGGGGATGAGCTGTTCAGCAAGCTGAATAAACTGCTTTCTAAGACTCATCAACCCGTGGGGTATGGTGAGGCCCGGACCCATCTGTACAAGACCATCGATCGTCGACCGGATGGAGCGCTCTACTATCTTTATTCCGGGGAAGGCCCAAAAGACGAAGAGCAGGTTTCAGGCCCTAATCATAACGAGCTGAGCAACTATAACTGCGAACACGTCGTTCCCCAGTCTTGGTTTCAGAAGAAGCATCCTATGAGGTCGGACCTCCATCATCTGTTCACCGAGCAGGTGCAGTGCAACGGGAGCCGGGGGAACTACAACCTGGTGGAGCTCCCGGAGACGGCCGAGCCGATCTCGAGCTGCGGACTGGTCGACCACGGTTCGAAGGACTTCGAGCCGAACGCTGGCAAGGGGGAGGTGGCTCGCGCCATTATGTACTTTGTCACTCGTCACCCTGGGTTCGTAGGTGACGCCAATGTAGAGACCAAACTCGCGGATCTGCCCCAGCTCCTCGAGTGGCACAAAGAGTACCCGGTCACCGATTATGAGCGGCATCGCAATGAGACCATTCAGGACGTACAGGGCAACCGAAACCCTTTCATCGACTATCCGGAGTTAGCAGAGAAGATAGATTTTAGTAGGGGTTTCGCTGGATAGCCTTTCGGGACCGTGCCTCGGAAGGGGTATCGCTTCCCAGTCTCACTCTAGAAGATAAAAAGAGCCGCACCGATCGGTGCGGCTCTTTTTATTGGAGCCTCGGTCGCGAAAGCCTAGAGACTACTTTACTGTTGCGAAATCTTCTCGGAGGGCGGAGCCCTCCGGTAAGCTCGCTAGCGAAGCTTCGATGATATCCAAGGCTTCCAGGAAAGTGGGCTCTTCGATGGTCAAGGGGGGGAGCAGCTTAAGGACCTGATCGGACTCCCCGGCGGTCTCGATGATGAGTCCGCGCTGAAAACACTCTTGTGACCAGCGCTGCGCTAAGCCTTCCTTTCGACACTCGACACCGAGGATCAGGCCGCGTCCCCGGACCTCGACGAGAGCTTCGCAGCGGTCGACCAAGGACTGCAGTCGATCTTGGGCTAGGCGGGAGAGTTTCGCGACCGAACGCTCGAGATCGGAGTTCTCCCAGTAGGTCAACGCCTCGGTGGCCGTGACGAAGGCTAGGTTGTGACCGCGAAAGGTGCCGTTGTGTTCACCGGGTTCCCAGACATCGAGATCGGGTCGAATTAAGACCAGAGCGAACGGAAGACCGTAGCCGCTGAGCGATGTAGACAGGCAGACGATGTCGGGAACGATACCGGCCTCCTCGAAGCTGAAGAAAGCTCCGGTTCGTCCGCAGCCCACCTGGATGTCGTCTAGGATCAGCGGGATGTCGTGCTTGCGAGCCAACCGGGCTAGAGCCTGGAGCCAGGCCTTGGGTGCTACGCGCACACCGCCTTCGGCCTGGACGGTCTCTAAAATGATGGCCGCGGGCGGCTCTATACCGCTAGAGCTGTTCTCGAGACAGTCTTGCAGGAAACCGAGGGACCCGTCTTCGGCGGTCTCTGCGAACGGCATGCGGGCTACGTGATTGAGGGGAACGCCTGCACCGGCCCGTTTCCCTCGGTTCCCGGTCACGGCTAGCGAGCCCAGGGTCATTCCGTGGAAAGCGTTCGTGAAACAGACGACGCCGGTACGCCCGGTCGCTTTTCGGGCTACCTTCAAGGCGGACTCTACGGCGTTGGTTCCGGTGGGACCCGGAAACTGCAATCTGTACTCTAAGCCCCGGGGCTTCAGGATCACTTCTTGAAAACGTTCCAGGAACGTCCGTTTCGCCTGGGTGTACATATCCAGGCTGTGGGTGATACCGCCGGACTGGATATAGTCGATCAGCGGCTTCTGGAGTCTCGGGTTGTTGTGGCCGTAGTTTAGGACGCCGGCACCCGCAAAAAAGTCGATGTATCGTCGCCCTTTCTCGTCGTACATATAGCTGTCGTGGGCTCGGGTGAACACCGTGGGAAAAGATCGGCAGTACGATCGGACTTCGGATTCTAAAGTTTCAAAAATAGTCATAAAAAAATTCTCCTTTTCAGGTTGGCAGAAGCTATCGACGCGCGGCCACAGCGTCTCGGGGCGAGTCGGCTTCGAGCCAGGTGAAGCGGTCCACCCACTCCTCGAGCAGAGCGGAACGGGCCGAGACCGGACCGATGCGAAAGAGCTCCTCGGGCTCGTGATCTTCAACGAAGTGCTGCGATTCAAAGCAAGCTTCCGTCCGACAGGGGATGTTCAATTTGCGACCCAGCCCGCGGAACAGAGCGCAGGAGGCGGTATTATCTTCGGATACGGTAGCTTCCAAGTGGTCGGCTCCGGTTCGGTCCAGCAGGTTCACCAGTAGGCCGGTGGCTATTCGGTGACCGCGAAAGTCGGGGGAGACGCCGACCTGCCAAACGAAGACCGAGTTCGGTCGCTCGGGAGGACGAAAGCCCACCACGAAGCCCACCAGCTCTCCTTGATGCTCGGCGACTACGCACGTCTTTGCGAACTCTCGTGCGAAGAGGGCGTAGTAGTAGCCGGTGTTGCGTTCGAGGGTTCCGATCCGGTCGATGAGAGACCAGATCCGCTTACCGTCTTCGGTACGGGAATATCTATAAGTGATCCTCATGCTTTTGCCTCCTGGCTTAAGAACGCTTCGTGTAGAACACGATGGGCCGACTCCACCGCCTGCACTGGAAGTAGACAGGTCAAAGAGTGCTCTCCCACATAGCGCTCTATGGGGGACAGTCGCTCCCGGCGAAGGGTGGCCAGCATCCGCTCGAGAGCAGGAGTGGCGTCATCCCAACCGGACCCGATCACGGAGACGGAACCTAGCTCGGGCGATGTCACAACCTTGTTGTGGAACTGCTCTCGCAGCTTTTGACGAAAGGCCTGAAGGTCGGCCACGTTCTCTCCTGTCAAGAGGAGCTCGTTAGCGCTCCGGTGGAAAACGTCGGCCGTCTCCATCAGGCGTCCCATCTGTTCAGCCAGAGACTCCTCTAGGACTTTGACTCGAAAAAGGTCCCGACGACCGGTCACGCCCACGAACCGCTGAGAGGAGCTTGCTGCTCCTCTTTTAACCAGCGTTCCAGGGCCTTCCTCGAAGGTGGAACCGGCTCGGATCTCAAGTCCGCTCTGACGGGCGAACTCCACCGCGTCGGCGTTGAGAACTCGGGCGCCGCTGCGGGCCATCTCCTGCATCTCTCGATAGGAGATCTCATCGAGTCTTCGAGCGTCGGGTACGAGTCGGGGGTCGCTGGTGTAGATCCCGTCGACATCCGAGTAGATCTCACACCGTTCGGCCTGCAGTGCGGAAGCCAAAGCTACCGCGGAGGTATCGGAGCCGCCTCTACCCAGGGTGGTGATCTCACCGCGATACGAGAGGCCTTGAAACCCGGCCACTACGACGACCCTCCCGAGTTCCAGTTCCGCTTGCACCCGATGCGGCCGAATCTCTAAGATTCTAGCTCGGTTATGGGTGTCGGTTGTGATGATACCGGCTTGGGGACCGGTCAACGAGATCGCATCTCCGCCGAGATCCTGGATAGCCATCGTCAGCAACGAACTCGATATCCGCTCGCCTGCGGTCATCAAAAGATCGAGTTCTCGGCTGGAGGGGGAACGACACACTTGCCGTGCGAGATCGCAGAAGTGGTCCGTGGTATCTCCCATGGCCGACACCACGACGGCTACGCGGGCGCCTTCAGCTTGCGCTTCGAGCACCTTTTTAGCGACGGCTTTGAGCTTGTCAGGCGTCGATACCGATGACCCTCCGTATTTTTGAACAACTGTCTTCATATCTTGGTAAACTCCTATTTTCGCCTACGCTTTGTGCACAAACGATATATGCGGACGAGCATAGCAACCCTGTGGGGCATCGTCAAGGTTTGAGCGCAAAGCACTTTCTTGGCCTTTAGGTTTTATGGTGGTCAGAAGGAGGGGCGGAACGCCAGGAGCCTGAACGGCTAACGCCTGGGCCCTCCGGATGTCCCCTCCGCCTGTCGGTTTGTGTGGGAAGGATGCTTCTTTAGGGATGTGGTGTTTACACCAGGGCTGGACTCTGTGCAGCACAAAACGAAAGGCCCGGACGAAGAACGCCCGAGCCTTTAAGGCGGTGCTGCTTTCCTAAAGAAGGAGCTTCGAGCTGGCCGCTTAGTCCACCGAAGTCGAGAGCAGGCGGAAGGTCGCCATTCGGTGCTCATCTTCGAGATAGGGGCCTAGAAAGCGCGGCTCGTAGAGCAGACGGATCCCGTCGGCGATGATCCTTGCTTGGCCGTCGACTTCAGCGGGGGGGTCATCCGGGGAGGGATCGCCGCGGAACGGGTTTTCGTCGTCGTCGTCGTCGTCGCCGCCGGCGCCACCGCCACCGCCACCGTGGCGACCACCATCACCGCCTCCCCCGATTCTGGGTCCCGGGTCCGTGGTGCCTTGGGCCGCAATGGCGTCGCCCAGAGCGATGATCGCACCGGCGTAGTCGAAGACCCCCCAGGCGACGGGGCCGTCCGGTCCGATGACCCCGTCCTCGCCTAGCTGAACGAAGAGGTCTCCCTTGGTGAAGATCACCCCTTTGATCGAGGCGTCCCAGTACTTAGAGCGGCTCTCGTCGAAGGTGGAGATGCGGATATCGTCCTGTGCGTACAGCGACAGGCCGCTCGCTCCTCCGGAATCTCCGGAAGGGGCCTCGAGGTCGATCCCTAAGCCCACCAGATCCAGTCTGCCGCCAGCCACCAGGGCGCCCCCTGTACCGCTGAGCTGCGTTCCGAACAGCAGGTTACCCTCGCTTCGAAGCGTGGCAGACCCGCCCGGTTCCGGTTTGAATCGTACCTCGATCTCTTGCGGGAGGACCGGGTCGTCAAAGTCGCTCGACGGCGAGACAAAAGGGAGGGAAGGTGTCGAGCCGCCGAGGTTCGGCCCAGCAATGTTCCCGGCGACCGGAGAGAAGCTCTCTTCACCCCAGCTCTGGAGCCCTGGGCGGGCGCCCTTGGCCGGCACGATAGCTAGGTCCAGGAGAGTCCCCACCGGCTGTACATCGACGTCTTTCTCGAAGGTGACGGTATGCCGAGAGCGTGTTTCGCCGTCCCCGTTCACGAAGGTAACGGCGTCGAGTGATACCCGCTCAGTGAAGGCGGACGGGACCGGAGCGGATAGGGGTTCCATCCCGGATTCTCGGGCCCGGACGTAGCCCTCCCAGGTCACGGGGTGATACTTCACCTCGGCGCTTCCACTCGGCGCCTCTTGGAAAGTGTAGACTCCGGCTGGGAGCTGAACCGGGTCGGCTTGCTCCGATCGAGAGACCTTATCCCAGGCGACCTCAAGAAACGGATCGTCGGGGGTCTCTTCGCGAACTTCAAACTCCGAATGATTGGCCGAAGGCTGGAAGAGCCCAGTTCCGATCGCTATCTCGGAGTGCTGGTCCGGGAAGAAGACGAAGGGGGACGTCTTTCCGGCCCCGAGTTCGATGGAGGCTTCGCCTTTCGTACGCATCCGGGCCACTTGGTCGTCGGCGGCCAGTCGGAGGAACCCACGGAGGGAGTCCGGTTCTGAAGCGTCGGCGGAACCCACGGTAAAGCGGGAGTCGTCGCCGGCCATCAGGACCGCTCCGTCCACTGAGCCCACCCCGAAGCTCGAGGCTTGATAGGTGCTATTCAGGCCGCGGCGGACCGTCGTCGGGTCGGAGAGCGCCCCGGTCGGGTTCTCCGGCGAGAGGTCTCGGCCGATCACCCCCTCGACCACCAGCGTAACGCTGAATTCGGGGACCGGAGGGCCGTGTTCTCCCTGGTAGGCGTAGCCGGCACCGGTTCCTAGGGGGAGCGGCTTTGGGGAGGCGCCCAGCAGATTGTTATAGGAGATGTGAGCGGTATCTAGAGGGAACTGAGGGGTGAGGAAGCCGCCGGAGTAGCCGCCGCTGGCTTGGGGATTGAAGCGAAATCGAAAATGAGCCCAATCGGAGGATTCGGTTCGGATCCAGCCAAGAACGTTTCCTCGGTCTTCGCGAACCACGAGGCGGGGGCTGTCGACCACCACGCCGTCGCCTTCGGCTTGCCAGGCGAGGTCGTGGGACAAGCGAGAGAGGGCGTACTCCACTCCGGCTTGGGCAGCTGCTAGAGCTCGCTCTCGCTCCTCGGTCTGCAGCGTTCGCTGGAGGCGGCCGGGGTTCATCTGGAGTAGAGCGCCCAGAAAAAGTGTGGCAACCACCGTAAGTACTAAAATGCTGATGAGGACGATGCCCCGCTGAGTCGCTTTCACCTGGTAAGCTTAGCAAACTTTCCAAAGAATCCTAGACAGAATAGCCTACAGCGGTAGATGAGCATGGTAAATGGAATCCCTGGCCCACAGATACTCTATTTTTAACTGCCCTTTTTCGGTACGAAGCTCGTATCCCTATCGGGGGCGGTCGGGTTTCAGTCTGCCCGAACTGGTCCTCGGACTGGGGCTGTTAGCCGGTCTTATGCTGGCTATTCTCGGACTCTCTTTCGCCGCCCTCACCACCGATTCCAAAGTAGAGCAGCTCCAGATCTCGGGCGCCCTAGCAGAGTCGGAGCTCGAGCGGTTCTCCCGTCGGGTGTCGAAGAAAGACAGCCCGGTCCGAGTTCACTTCTGGAACGCCTCGAACGGACCGTACAGCTCTCCTCACGCGCCGGGGGTCTTCCAGCTCGGGGGGGTGGACTACGAACTGGAGTGGTTCGTCGAAAGCGTTCCGAACACCGCTCCCGACCGCCTCCGCAAGCTCGACCTCAAAGTCTCTTGGTGGTCCGGGGAAGAAGGGCGGGCCGGCTACGGCCGACAGACCGTCGAGCGGACTCGGCTCGTTAGAGAGTCGGACCTTCGTGATTGAGCTTCGTTTGAAGCGCGGCCGCGCCCGCTCGGGCTTGAGCCTTCTGGAGTTGGTCCTGGTCTTCGGCGTGATGTTGGTGCTGTTCGGGCTGACTCACGCTCTCTTAAAATTTACCATCGGTGTCTGGTGGCGGGTGAACGCCGGTGCGGACGCCCAACAGCAGATACACCGGGCCCACGCCCATCTGGAGCGGGACCTCAAGGGGGCAGGTTTTAGTCTTGAGGGGGGGCGTCGGAGCGTAGATGCGGTTTCCCGACCGGCTCACTTGAATTCGCTGGCTGGCTCCGACGGGGATGTTCTGTGGTTTCTCTCCGCGCTGGACCCCTTGTCGGGAGAGTTTCAACGAATGCCGGACGGAAGCCCGTTCTGGCAGCGGAACGTGATCTACTATCTGGTCACCCCTCAGGAGCTCACGGAGTTCGGTTTTACCGGCTCAGGATACGAAGCCGACGGCTACGAGGTGGGCTGCCCCCATAAGGTGCTACTAAGGATCTGTATCGACTCGGGTGTGCCGACGTCCCCTAGTACCGAGCCCGAGACTTCCCGTGAGCGCCTCCTCTCGCCCGAAGAGGTGTTCGGTCTGCTTCAGCGGCCCCTCGACCGCCGCACCATGGGGATGTCCGGACCCACCCACTCGGTGATTCCGGTCGCGATCGATATACTCTCTTTTAGGGTGGACCTCATCGCCGATCTTCGAGCCGTCGAGATAGACCTCATCTCGGCCCCAATAGCCGAGGTGCGGGGTCTGCCGAACTACGGTGCGAGAGACCTCAGCGAAGAGGCGGCGACGCTCCATGTCAAACGTCTCTTTTTTCCGCCGAACCGAGCCCAGTTCGCCCATTGAGGACGGCCCGACCCGCGCCCTAGGTTCGGCTGACTAGGCCAACCCCGTCATCGGCTTCCGCGAGGACCAGTTCGGTCATCAGCATGGGGGCCGCATCGATCTCGTCGGCTTCCATCATAGATACGATCTTCTTGAGCATGCGATCGATCTGCTGCTGCTCCGTCTCCATGAGGTGTCCGAGCCTTTCGGCAAACTTATTGTGTAGCGGAGGAGGCGCTTTGCTCAGCAGCTCTTTGGCTTCATCGGTTAAGAGCACTAGGATCCGCCGCTTGTCCGACTGAAGTCGAGTGCGGATGATAAGGTTTCTGCGTTCGAGTCGATCCAGGATGCCGGTTACCGTTCCCGGCGATAGGGAGACAGCTTGGGCTAAGGCGCTGGGAGAACAGGGGCCGTGGAGTAGGTGCCGCAGGCAGACGAGCTGGGGCGCTGTTAAATGAAAATTTCGTTTCAGCTGGCGACTATGCATTCCGATGGCGCGAGAGATCCGGCGAAGCGATCGCAGGATGCTCTCTTCTAAATGGGACTCTTCCAATTCTTTCGATCCTCCAAAGACGGTGGCGGTCGATCTCCGATCTACATCGGGCCGACCACGAATATAGAATTCGCGACGTCCCAGGTGGAAAACCTTTGGGCTCAGAGAAACTAAGGGCAGAAATTGCATAGCATAATCGGCCTAATGATCTCTTCAAGGTTCAGCCTGAGGGGGAGTTTTGTAGACAAAGCACTTTCTTTTAGGTCAAAGCACAAAAGGGAGATGCGCTCCTCCGGTGAGGTTCTCGCGGCAGGTTCCACCTAGGCTAGGTGGAAATGCGCTCGATGCAAGACCCTAGATACCGCCAACTGGCTGAGCTCCTCGTCCGACATTCGACCGCGCTGACCCCGGGGGACCGCGTTTTGATCGAGGCGACGCACATCCCCGATATCATGCTCTCGTGCTTGATCGATGAAGTCGTCGCGGCCGACGCCATCCCGGTGCTCGAGACCCGCTCGGAGGTGGTCCGGCGCAAGATGCTCGAAGCGGGCAGCTCCAGCCAGACCGAAGAGCGTCTCAAGGTTCATGCGGAGCTCGAGATCTTTCGGATGTCGAAGATGCAGGCCTATATCGGTCTACGGGGCAGCCATAACATCACCGAGCTCGCCGGAGTCCCTCCAGAGCGAATGAAGCTCTTCGAAGAGCAGATCTTCGGCCCAGTTCATCGAGATATTCGCGTGAAGAACACCCGCTGGTGCGTGCTCCGGTGGCCGACCCCCTCGATGGCCCAGCAGGCCGGAATGTCCACGGAGGCCTTCGAGAACTTCTATTTCGATGTCTGCCTTGCCGACTACCGAACGATGGCCGACGCGGTGGTTCCGCTCAAGGAGCTGATGGATCGAACCGACTCGGTGCGCATCACCGGTCCGGGCACCGATCTCAACTTCAGCATCGCTGGCCTGTCGGCCATTCCGTGCACCGGGAACTACAACATCCCCGACGGCGAGTGCTTCACTGCCCCGGTGCGGGATTCGGTAGAGGGGACCATCTCTTTTAACGCTGGAACTATCTATCGCGGTACGCCCTTCGACAACATTCGGCTGACCTTCGAGCGGGGTCGGGTGGTGGATTTTTCCAGCAGCAACGACGAGGCCTTAGGAGCCATCCTCGATAGCGACGAAGGGGCTCGCTACATCGGTGAGTTCGCTTTGGGTTTCCACCCGGTGATCTCCCAGCCGATGCGCGATATCTTGTTCGACGAGAAGATCCGAGGCAGCCTGCACCTAGCCTTAGGCCAAGCCTATGAGGAAGCGGATAACGGCAACAGAAGCAACGTCCATTGGGACCTGGTGCTCCTGCAGGAAGAGGGGGGGGAGATCGCTTTCGACGGGGTCGCGATCCGGCGAGACGGGCGCTTTCTCCTCGACGATCTCAAAGGGCTCAACCCTGAGAATCTACTCCCCCGGAAGCCGTGAACAGCGAGCCGGTAGGCTCCTTAGATCAGCTCTACTCGGACCCGCTCGATGATATCGCGCAGCACCTCTTCCACGACCGCGGTCTCGGGGTGGCGCACCAGAACGAAGCCTTCACCCTCGTAGGTGTTGGCCGCGGGATCGCCGGGGCGGGGGAGGCTCAGATCGGTGATGAGACCGCCGTGATCCCGGAGCACCCCCTCTATCCCGTGGACGGCGCGCACGCGAACCCCCCCTAGTCCGCGCAGAAAGGCTGCTCCGACGGCGAATCTGCGGGGGGGGATCTCCGGTAGCTCGTCGTCGACTATCATCCGAGCCCAGAGAGCGAACAGGTCGATGTCGTGGGCTCGATTGATCATGGTGACGATCTGAGCGCCCGGAGGTCTGGCCGCTACTTCGCTGATGGCTATGCTGCCGTCGGCTCGGCGGAACCATTCTAAGTGGGTGAGACCCGTCCCCATCCCTAGGGCTTCGAGAGCCCGCTTACCGACGGCTTTGATGTCGTCATACTTAGCGTCGTCGAGCTCTTTGGGCGAAACGATCCTCCACTGGATCCAGGGGTTCGACACGACATTCAAGGGGGTGGGGTGGTAGTGGGTGAGCGAATGCCAGCGATGGTCGCCCAGGACCGAGAGGGTTTCGAACGAGTACTCATCACCCTGCACGAACTCTTCGATCTGCAGCGGCCTCTCTGGCGTTGGGAGGCTGGCCTTGAGGATCTCTTCGAAGACCTCCTCGGAATCCACGCGGAAGGTGGCTTGGGCGGCTGCCCCATCGATCGGCTTTACGCAGACCGGCAGTCCCACTTCCCGGAGAAAGGCCCAGGCCTGTTCGCGACCGGTGGCGCCGCAGTGGCGTGCACAGGGAACCCCAGCAGCTCGGAAGCGGTCCTTCATCCGAGATTTGTCTCGAAAGTTTCGGATGGTATCGGCCGACATACCCGGGATCCCGAACCGTTCTCGAACCTCGGCGACCTGAACCTGGATCTGCTCATTGATAGCTAGCAGACGGTGGATGGACCCGTACTGCTGGTGGAGCTGACCGACGACCTCCGAGAGCTGATCGCGACAGGTGGCGTCCCCCACTCGCCGAGACAGGATCCTGCTTCGCAGGGGCTGAGGGAAGCGCTCTTTGGGGTCTTGGCTGATGACGCAAAGCCCGACGCCAGGGTGAGCTGCTAGGGCTTCGATGAACTGACCGACACTCGGTTTATAAAAGGGAGCAACGAAGATGATATTTCGGGACATTCGGCCCGATTCGCCTCGAT
>CAZDLH010000001.1:0-19358 GCA_964505925.1 uncultured Burkholderiales bacterium | reverse complement strand
CTCCACCGGATAGCCGGTCTTGTCCGCCACCACCTCGAGAAGGGCCCGGGAGACCCGCCCGTCGCTGCTCGGTGCGGCCACCGCGACCACGGGAGGCTGAGGGGGCGAGGGCTTCTGTACGGCTGCCGGCCTGCTGACCGGAGCGCTGGCCGCGGGAACGGCCGCCTTCGGGCGTGTCGGCGGGGCCGCAGGGATCCGCGGTGCGGGCGCCGAGACCTGGGGTGCTGCCGGCCGGGCGACAACGCTCTGCGCCGCCGGGGGCGCAGCGAAGCTCGCAGAGATCGTCGGATGCGCTGCGGGCGCGGGGCTCGCAGCTGCTACCGGTCCACCGGAGCCGATCAAGCGAGCCAGCGTCTGCTGGGCCGCCTCCTGGCTCTTCAAGAACATCTGATGGGCTTGAGCCGTCTGCCGCGAGAGCTCCTGTAGGGCCTCGAAGTGCGGCAGCATGCCGCCCAGCGAAGCCGGCACCGCAGGGGCGGGAGCCTGAGGGGCCAGGGCCTGGGGCGCCGGAGCGGTCGGCATCGGAGCGATCCGCTCGGTGGCCCGCATCACCGGAGCCTCGGAGCGCGAACTCGCCACCGCGCGCCGGCGAGCCGGAGGCGCACTAGCGGCAGCAGCGGGCGTCGGGGCCGGAGCCTTACGGTTCACCGGCTCTACCGAACCCTGAGGCCGGACCGGCGGCTTGGCCGGGACCTTGGAGCGGTAGTTGGCCCCGGAGATCTCCACCGTCATGCGCTGCTTCGCCTTCTGTAGCGGCTCGATCTCCCAAGCCCCCAGGTCTACCGGGTGACCCCAGGCGGCCAGCTGAGCTAAAGCTCGGGCGAAATCGGCCAGCCCGTCCGACCGGCCGGAGCTGGCGTCGAGGGCCACCATCCGAACGTCGTTTTCGTCCTTTAGGATGGCCTTCACCAGTCCGCTCAGTACGGTTTTCGGACCCACCTCGACGAAGGTTCGGCAGCCGTCGGAGTACATCTGCCGCACCGTCTGCACGAAGTTCACCTGGTGCACCAGCTGGTCGGCCAGCAGCGTACGCGCGCTCTTGGCCGACTTCGGATAGGGCGCTCCGGTCTTGTTGGCGTAGACCGGAACGTCGGTTTTGTGGAACTTCACCCTGCTGGCCGTCTCCAGGAACGGATCCCGGGCCCCGGCCACGAAACTGCTATGAAAGGCAGCGCCGACCTTGAGCGGCACTCCTCTTAGACCGGCTTTCTTCAAGGCCGGGGTCAACTCTTTGAGATCCTTGTCCGAGCCGGAGAGCACGCACTGTTCAGGAGAGTTGCGATTAGCCAAGACCACGCTCGTGCCGGTCTCGGCCAGCACGGCCTCCACCTTTTCGAGCGAGCCTTTCACCGCCATCATGGTGCCCAGATCCTCACCCTGCTGAGCCATCAGAGCGCCCCGCTGGCGGGACAGCTCGACCAGTCCGTCGCCGTCGATCACGCCGGCGGCGTACAGGGCCGCCAGTTCACCGTACGAGTGACCGGCGGTGGCGTCCGGCTTGAGGCCGAAACGCTCGAGCAAGTGGAAATAGCCGCGCTCGACCATCCCCAGAGCCGGCTGGGCTCGATCGGTCGAGGTCAGATAGGCCTGCTGCTCCTTTTCGGCTTCGCCGTCTAGAGCCGGAGGCGGATAGACCGCACCGACCACCTCGCTACCGGCAGCGTCGAGGGCCTGCAGCATTTCGGGGAAGACACAAGCCAACTCGCGCCCCATCTGCACGTACTGGGAGCCCTGGCCAGGAAACAGGAAAGCCACTTTCCCGTCGGAGGCTCCTCCACCGTACCCCTGGGGCTCTTCGCCGGCCTTGAGCGCGGCCAGAGCCGCCTTCAGCTCTGCGTCCAGCTGCTCGGTCGAGGCCGCTACCACCAAGCGGTGGGAGGCCTTCGGGTCGAAACCTTTTCGGCTGGCGAAGGCGGCAGCGCTCAGATCGGAGCCTCCGCCTAGCATCTTCTCCAGACCGGAGATCACCGCTTGGCGGCTGTCGCCGCAGAAGCAAGCCATCTCCACCGATCCGTCCCAAGCGGGCTCTACCCGCTCCGAGCCGTGCTCTTCCAAGACGATGTGAAAGTTGCTCCCACCGAACCCGAACGAGGACAGCGCCGCCCGGCGCGGATGCTCAGGTCGGCGAGCCCAGGGACGGCTCTTGGTGTTCAGATAGAAGGCGCTGTCTTCGATCCCGAGCTTCGGGTTCGGCTTGTCGATATTGATGGTCGGAGGAAACACTTTGTGATGCAGGGCTAGGGCCGCTTTGATCAGCCCGGCCGAACCCGCGGCCGCCTTGGTGTGACCGATCTGGGACTTGACGCTGCCCAAGGCACACCACGCCTTGTCGGAGCTGGTCTCGGCATAGACGCCTTTGAGAGCCTCGAACTCCACCACGTCGCCCACCTTGGTTCCGGTCCCGTGGGCCTCCACCATTTCGACCGTTCGGGGCGAGACGCCGGCGTTCTCGTAGGCCCGGCGAAGCGCCCGGGCTTGGCCGGGCGAGAAGGGCGCGTAGACCGCCTTCTCTTTCCCGTCGCTGGAGGTTCCCACGCCTTTGATCACCGCATAGATACGGTCGTTATCGCGCTCGGCATCGGCCAGCCGCTTCAGCACGACCATGCCTAGCCCTTCGCCGATCAGCGTGCCGTCGCCAGAGGCGTCGAAAGGTCGGATCTGTCCAGACGGGCTGAGCGCTGGGGTCTTCGAAAAGCACATGTACATGAAGATGTCGTTGAAGGTGTCCACCCCACCGGTGATCACCATGTCCGCCTGTCCGGTCTCCAGCTCCAGGAGAGCCAGGTGGGCCGCCGACAGCGTACTAGCACAGGCCGCGTCCACCACACAGTTGGTTCCGTGCAGGTCCAAGCGGTTGGCGATACGCCCAGCCACCACGTTACCGAGGAGCCCCGGAAACGAGTTCTCCTGCCAGGGCACGTAGTCGGCGGAGATGCGGGTCATCACCTCTTCCACCATCTCTGGGCCGAGACCGGACTCCTCCAGCGCTCTCTTCCAGTAGGGGTGGCCCAGGCGAGCGCCTAGAGGCACCACCAGCTCAAGAGTTCCGGTCACCCCTAAGATGATGCTGGTCATCTCGCGGTCGAACTCCCGATCTTTGTTGTAGCCGGCGTCTTCCAAGGCGGCCTTGGCGGCCACCAGCCCCAGAAGCTGAGA
Source organism: uncultured Burkholderiales bacterium (assembly GCA_964505925.1). Lineage (GTDB taxonomy): Bacteria > Vulcanimicrobiota > Xenobia > Xenobiales > JADMJV01 > JAEXNA01. The sequence goes on along the minus strand of CAZDLH010000001.1, from coordinate 16,202 downwards.
GGTGTCGGTCGCCTCTAGTACGGTCGGCGGCATCGAGAACTCGGTAGGGTCGAACGGGTAGGGGTCCAGAAATCCTCCCCGGCGGCAGTAGGTCCGGTCGGGCGCCTTCTGGTCCGGATCGAAATAGTCGTCCGGGCTCCAGTGCGTCGAGGGCACTTCCCCGATGGTGTCGGTCCCTAGACGCAACACTCGCCAAAACGACTTCAGGCCCGCCGCCTTTGGAAATAGTGCCGACATACCGACGATAGCTACGTCGCAGCCACCCACTGTTTTCCCTACATTCTTACTCTTCATTATCTACCTCTGCCTGTTCTCTTCTCATTCGAGATGATGCTGGTTAGCCGTTGCTCTAGCGCAGGCCATTCCGTTCACCGACTCCGGCGCCCGGCTCGTTAATCTTCAAAAACACCCGCGAGTTCCGTCTCCGTTCGGGGTGCGAAATTGGCCACCGTTGACCCTAGCGAGACCCCCTGCTGACGGAGCGAGTTCACTCGGCTCAGATAGGCCGCTCCGGCCATTATGTTCTTGGCCACCAGGGCCGCTCTGCGAGCCTTCGGCTCTTCGAGAAAGGTACCGGAAACCCACTGATTAAAAGCACCCATGGCCGGTCCACACCAGACCTGATAGTCCACCTTACGATCCGCGACCCCCGAGTTCGCCCAGCCGGAAGCTCGCCCCAGGTAGGAGCGGAACACCAGCGCCATCAGATGCTTCGGGTCGCTCTCGGCGCGTTCGATCTGTTTAGGGTCCCGCACTTGGAAAAAGTTTCGCGTGTCGTTCCAGACCTGTTCCAACGGCTGGCGGAAGAAGCCCTTCTCGAGGACGGCCCGCTCGTTTTGCGGCAGCTCATCGAGAGAGCCGTAGTCTCGATACAGCTGATATAGCTTCTTGGCCCGAACGGGGAACATGGTACCCCACTTCAACACCTGCACCTGAACGCCCATCTCGAACATATCGGCCGCTGGAGCCATGGTGACGTCGGCTTGGCCGGCCTTGCAGAGCATCTCCCGCACGATGTCGGAGCTTCCGGACTCTAGGCAGCTCTGATTCACGCTTCCAGTGACGATGTAGGCTGCCCCCATAGCGAAGGCAGCGCAGGCCGAGACCGGGGTCGCGATGCCGCCGGCCGCTCCGACCCTCAAGGTGATCTCTTGGGGATCGTAGAGCTCTTGCTTCTCATCCCGCAAGGCCGCGATGATAGGGAACAGGGCGAGCGCCGGTCGATTATCGGTGTGCCCACCGGAATCGGCCTCGGCCGTCAGATCTTCGGCCACCGGGAGTAAGGCGGCGAGTTCCGCCTGGGCGGGGGTCAGATCGCCGCGCTCCACCAACGCCTGAAGCATCTTCTCTGGGGGTGGCGAGAACAGCTTCTCGGCCACTTCGACCCGGGAGATCTTACCTAGGACCTGCTGGTCGGTGACCACCCGGCCCCGCTCATCTCGACGGATGCCGTGGTATCGGTACTTCAAGAGCGGCAAGGTGAGGCCGAGATAGGCCGATGCGCTCACCCGCCGCACCCCTCGACGCAGGTAGAGGTCGACGACCCCTTCCTCCAGGTCGGGTTCGTTCGGGGAGTGGATCAAGTTGGAGCCAAAGCCATCGGGGCCCAAGCTGTTCTGGAGTCGATCCAGAGCCGCCTCGACCCTGTCTAGAGTGAGCCCGGCTGCGCCGAACACCCCTAGCGTACCCACGCTCGCGGCGGCCTCCACCAGTTCTACACTGGTGATACCGTTGGCCATGGCGCCGACCACGTACGGGTAAGTTACACCGTGAGCCTCGCAGAATCCGCGATCGCCGAGCTGCTTAGGGGTCAGCGCGGGCAGGTAGCCTGAGAAGGCCCACTCCGCTCCCTCGCCTTCGGCCTTCAGCTCACCCCGTCCGAGAGGCGCAAGGGCCGACGCACCGTCTGCGCGCCTCAGCACCCAATAGCTCTGCTGTAGCTCGTTGAGAGCTCTCTGTAGCCCCTCTGTGCCGATGAGTAGGTCGGATTCTGAACCTACCCAGACGAAACCGGCGGCTCGACTCATTACTTCCACTTGCGTAACTCCCAGTTGAAAATCTTGGCGGACTCCCGCGACATCATGCTATACCCCTAAACTTCCGGAAATGGAACCTCGAACGAAAGTACGAAGCCGAACGCGTGGATCGGGCGCTCGGCCTAGTCGAGTTCTAGGGATCCGCACTCGCGGCGGGATAAAGGCAGTTTCAGTAAGCATGAACGATGGGCCGGAGTAACGGAGGGTCGAAAAGTCCGCCCGATACGTCACCGGGTTCGGACCGTAGCCCGTCCCCTACCAGCCATATAACGCCCGGGGCTACCGCTTTATTCCCTACCGGACAGAAAAAGTTCTATCTTCAGTCTAAAAAGATGAGTCGAGGCAGTGGCGGCGGTGCAAAATCTTGTATATCCGGCTGCTCGGTCGGTCGAGGATCGAGCCGGTGCTCGGTCACCATAGCGGGGGCGGCTACCGGTTTAAGGTCGGCCCCCCGGGCTCGAACGAAACAGAGTTTACCATCCGGACCTTCGATCCTCATCCAAGTCCCTCCGTCGAGGTCCTTGATCAGAATATCCCCGGTGGACAGGGGCCTCGCCTTCAGAAGCGTCCCTTTTGGGAAACGAGCCACTTCGGCCCAGTCCCAGACTCTCCAGTCCAGCCCTAGAAGGGCGCCCGGCTCTTCCTCATCCTCCGGCCAAAGTTCCGTCTGGCGCGCCACCGACTCCTGGGCGGTCACCTCCCAGACGAGCCAGCTCTGCCCGGGCAGCAGCCAGTACTGGCCATCGGAGCGGGCCTGGGGCAAAGAGGGGACCGGCGAATGAGCCACCGCGGGGGCGAGCGGGTGTAGACCCAGCCAGAGTGCAACGGTCATAGCGAAGACTGTTCGGTTTCGGTTTCCAAAGCTCACCCGTCACCTTTCAAGCCGTCGATCGACCACCCTACCGAACAAAGGTTTTTCATCACCGGTAGAGGGAAGCCGGCCCGCGGGGGATACTCTTCGGGTATGGGTAACCAGCCGGACGACACTTTCCAAGCCAATCTTCGCTCTAAGCTCCGAACGGCGCTTCAAGAGTCGGACCTGGGGCTCGAGGATCTCGCCCTCGAGCTCGGGTTCAACGATCCCGCTAAGCTCCGAGAGGTGCTCAAAGGGGAGCGCGAGCTGACGCTCGCCCAACTGAAGACCTTCGCCGATGCGCTCGGCCGCCCCGCGGGTTGGTTCTTCGGCGAGCAGCCGAAAGAGATGACGGTAGAGAACGCCGAGACCGCCCTGGCCAACTTAGCTCGGGCGAAACTCTACCTCGAAGCGGTGGAACTCGAGTTCCAGCAGCTACTGGCCCGCAAAGCTCCGACGAACCAAGCTCGACCCGCTCTTCCCGGCTCGTCCCGGGAGTCGGGGACCTCCCCCGGACCGCAAGGTCCCAGCGTAGTGGTGGACTTCGCCCCCTACCTCTCCCGAGCTCGGGCTATCCTGGAGCGGGAAGCCGAGTTCACCGAAGACAGCGAAGAGATCTTCGAGGAGTCGGTGGAGATGGTGGCCCAGAGCCTCTACTCCTTGGAGCTCGCCTCCCCCCTCAAGAGAAGCGAGCCCGAGCAGAACGCCTAAACCGAACCGACCCTAGCGCGCTCTTCGGTCTGCTCGCGCCCTCGGTAGAGCTGCCGTGTTCGAGCGCTTCGACGCCCTACAGGTTCTGAATGAGCTGGACCGTGGGCATGATGGCGGCCAGCACGATGAACCCTACCACCCCACCCATGACCACCATGATCACCGGCTCGAGGATGGAAGCGATATCGTTGAGGGCCAACTCCACTTCGGAGTCGTAGAGTCGGGCCACGTGGGCCACCATGTCGGAAAGGTTCGCCGACTCTTCACCGACGGCCAGCATCTGGATCGCGCCCGAGGGGAACACTTCGAACGTACTCAGGGCCTCCCCCAGGGTGGAGCCCTCCATGATACGCTCATTGGCGCTCATCAGTTTATGAGCGATGTAGGCGTTCCCCGCAGCTGCCGACGAGCGCTTGATGGTATCGGTCATCGTCATACCGGCGTCGAGCATCGTGGCCATAGAGTAGAGCACCCGAGCGGTCGCGAGCTTGCCGAAGATCCCTGAGATAACCGGGAGCTGAAGCGGGATAGCGTGAAGGATCTGAAGCTTCCCCGGGTTCTCCTTGAAGTAGACGCGAAGCCACGGCTTACTGAGCCATACCCCGATAGCCGTGAGTATCAGCAGCAAAGTCCCCAGCGGCACGACCACTCGTAGTGAGAGCAGGATCTTCGTCGGCAGCGGGAGCGGCATACCGGTGCTGGTAAACATCGGCTCCATCATCGGCAGAACGTAGTAGATGAAGCCCGCGATCGCCAAAGTGGAAACCACCAGGAGAACGCAGGGGTAGGTGAGCGCCGAGACCACCCGCTTTTTCATATTCGTCTGCCGCTCCATCAGGTCGGCCAGCCGCTTGAAGGCGGTGTTCAGCTGTCCCGACTGCTCCCCCATCTCGGCCAAGGAGATATACACCTGATTGAAGACCGTAGGGTAGGCCCGCATGGCGTTAGAGAAAGTGAAGCCACTGGTGACGTCGTTGGCCACCTTGCGGATGACGAACGGCAGGTCCCCTTCGTTCGTCTCCCCATAGTAGATCAGCGCTTGGTGGAGGGGGATACCGGACCCCATCATCGTGGAGAGCTGCCGGGTAAAAAGGGTGAGCTCCTCGCTGGAGACTTTATAGCGTCGCTCGCCCTTGCCGAATACGCCTTGGATCTGCTCCTTGAGCTCCTCCATCGGCGTCTCTGCGGTGGCCTTCTTCTGGAACCGTTGCTGCCGGGCTTTCTCCCGCGCTTTTCTTAACTGGTAAGAGTCCACTCCAGTATAGCCTTCGCCGCCAAAGCCGAGCTTCCTAGTGTCGCAACCACGAAGTTCTGGGAAAGGGGCCTCACAGAACAGGTGTATAACCCGAGTGGCCAGCTCGAGCTTCGAAGCGCGGCTCGACCCGTGCCGCCCCGGCTGTCCCAAAGCCCCGTGCGCATCGCTCCGTAGGCAGCAGGCCCGAAGCTCCGATGGCCGACTCGTCGGCTAGTCGACCCGCTCGTTCTGCCCGCCGTCGAGCTTCCAGCCGTCGCCGGAGAGCACCACCACGTAGTTCGCCAGATAGCCCACTTCGCGCTCCCCTTCCCGCACCTGGAACTGGGTCCGCATCTTGATCTGGCGGTCGTTGATATTCTCGGCTCGCCCCACCCGGTAACTCAGGACCGGTGTAGCCTGGTAGCCTCGCTCGAAGGCGGCGAACGGAAGCTCGGCTTGCCACTCCCGGGACAGGTGTGCGTAAGCGCGCTGATAGTTCCCCTCTTGCAGCGCCCTTAGATAGTCCTCGAGCACCCGGTGCGCCTGCTGCTGGATCTCGACGGTATTGAAGCCCTGGGAAAACAGCGACTCGTCGAGCTGCTGTCCGGGGCGCACCACCTGGTTCTGAAAGGTCACGGTCTGGGGGCTGGGGGCGGTGGCGGTCTTCACGTAGCGCCCGAAGACCACCCCGAAAGCGGCGGTGGAGAAGAACATCAACAGGCACAGCGCCGCCTCGAACAGCGCTTGGGAGAACGGCTTGACGACCTCTCTGCCGAAGGTCTGACCTTGAACCTGGGCCGTGCGTCCCAGGCCGTGAACGAATCCGCTGAATTCGGTGAGAAAACGCCGAGCCGACCCGATGCGCTTGGCCCACTGCTCACCGGCTGGGGGCGAGCTCTCGGAGATATCCGGCTGACCCGAGGAGACGGGGGCCGCAGGGATCTTGGCCGCCGCCGGGACCGCCCGGGTAGCCTCCGGCTCTCCGGCTCCCTCTTCGGCCGCTTCGGTCGACTCCGCGGCCTCCTCGCCGCCGGACCCCTCCTCGTCGGCCTCCTGGCCGCGTCGACGGCGTGAACCTAGACGCCTCGACCGCGTGAGCGGCTTTCGCTTTAGCTTCTTATCGTCTTCATCGCTCACCGCAGGGTCTCATTCTCGCTCTCTTCCGAAGCGCCCTCTCCCCCCGGGGGCAAGGCGGTCCGCCCGGCGGAACCGGCTGCGGCTTCGGAGCCCTCCAGAGGGCTGCGACTCAGCTTTTGGCTATTCAGTCGAACCTCGAAGGAGTAGGCCTCGGAGTCTTGAGGTCGCAGTACGGGTAGGCGCAGTCGGCGGTGCCGGCCGACCTCTTCGCCCCACAAAGAGTCCGACAGAAACCGCAACGGGGCAGGGCCCCCCGAAGGATCGGTAGAGCCCGAAGACTCCCACCGTAGCTCGATCTCCTGCATCCCATCGGAGAGCTCCTCGAACGGCCCTTCAAGCGTCAGATCCACCCAGGCGAAGGCGCCGCTGTCGGACTCTTCAAAGCGGATCTCCTCGATGCTGAAAGACGAGGACTCCCGGTCTACGATCCCCTGCATTCGAGGCTGCCCGGTGAAACGGTAGACGGTGCACTCCCCCTGTTCGAACTCCGAGCGCAGCGCGCCCGACTCCACCAGCGGCTGGAGCAGGCTCCGGCTCTCGGGTCGCTGGACCAGCAGCCAGCGCGCTCCGAAAGCGGGTAGCAGCCTGGCGTCGCCGGTCTGCCAGAACAGCTCCCAGGCCTCGGTCCGAAAACGCTCCGGAGCCGTCGCAGCGCCCCCTTCCGGAAGCCGAGAACCGACCGAGCGCAGCCCGGCGACCCCCAGGACCGCCGCTTCTCGAAACGTATCCAACGGGCGTCCCTCGGCGCCTTCGGAGAGCTCGTCCCCGTCGGTCCGAACGAAGTCGGTCAAGAGTCGATCCCCGGCTGCGCTCAGACGGCCCAATACTCGGGCTGAGGTTAGAAGGTCCTCGTCTAGCCCCGACTCGGGTAGCGCCAGGAGCTGCTCCCCGGGCGCCGGATAGAACGGCTTGACCAGGTGTGCCCGGAGCTCGGGGGGCGCCGACTCGAGCTCTCCGAACGCTCGGTGGATCCTGCGCTCTCCCCCGAAGCAGACGGCCACCACCACCAAAGCCACGGCCACCCGAACGCTCGCCCGGGGGACTCGAGACCACAGCTCGGCTAGAGCCAGAGCCAAGCATAAGGCGAAGGCCAGGGCCGTCGACTGGTGGAGAAGGAGTCGGCGTGCCTCTTGGTACGGCCCGAAATCTATGAGGGCCGGGGCCAACCAAGACGAGAGCCCGTAGAGCCACAGCGCGGCGGCCTCCGCCCGTCGCGCGTAGACCGCCCAGACCCCGGCAGCGATACCCAGAACCCCGACCAAACTAGGTCCGAGAAGCTCCTCGGGGCGCCAGTGTAGACCGAGGCTCAGCGCCTGACCGGGGAGCACCCCGGCCAGCATGCCGGTTCCGGCGAGCCCACCGAAAGCCAGCATCCAGAGGAGCCCCCAGACGCCGACCCCCACTAGGGCGTACCCGACGACCCGCTTGACCGGAGCCGTATCGAAGCCCGAAGGGCCGACCCCAACGAGGGCGGCCGCTCCCACCAGCGCCGGCAGCAGTAGGAGCAGAACCGAGCCGCTCAGCACCCCTAGAGCGCCGAGCCCGAGCATCAGCGAGATCTCACCGGCCCGGGGCAGACCCTCGGTGCCGACCAAAGCTATCGAGAGCACCAGGGTTAGCAGCAGGAGAAGCCCCGGACCGCTGTAGGCCTCCATGAGCCCGACGCCCCCGCCGACCGTCCAGCCGTAGTAGGCGAATCCGGCGCACAGAAAACCTCCGCAGAGGCCCCACCTGCGGTGTCCCAATCCGAAGGTCAGGAAAAATCCGGACAGCAGCATCGCGTGCTCTAGAGCCCAGCCGCTGCTGAGGACCGAAGCCCCCCCTCCGGCGAGCCACGACAGCAGACCCGAGAGATAGTCCCCGCCGAGGTCTGCGAAGAGGCTACCCTGGGGGTGAAAGGGGGCCGGGGGCGGGAACTCTCCGCGGGCCATCAGCGAAAGCTGAGGGAAGCGGAGCCAAAAGTCCGCCTGCCCCCGGAGCCCTTCCTCGACCCGCATGGGAAGATTCGACAGCGTCAACAGCGTCATGAAGGCGGCCCACTGCCAAGTGGAGAGCCCGAACGGCGCCAGCTCCGGCGCCTCCAGACGCTCGCGCTTAACGTAGAGCACCACGCTGCCCACGAACAGGCCCAGACCCGCTAACACCCACCCCCGGGGGTGACCGAAGTAGCCGGCCAGAGGAAACGAAAAGCACAGCACCGCCAGCAGGGCCAACGGCAGAGCGCTACCTATGGTGAGCCAAGGGCTATCGCTGCGCAGAGCCATTCGGCTCAAAAGAAAGCCCAAAACGGCCAGCCATAGCCACAGAAGAACGGTCGTCACAGCAGCGCCGCAGACGACCTGGAATAGACGGAGGGTGAGGTGAGGCTCGAGACCATGGGTTCGGCCTTACACCGTGAGGGAAACGATCCCTCTAGCGCTTTAGAACTCGCTCCTGAGACGCCGCTCGGCCTCTTCGACCGGGAGTCGACTCTCGGCGGTGTACCACTGCTGGGCATCGCGCACTTCCACGTCGGTCTTCACGGCGATGAGGTCGGCGGTGTTGCTGCCGGCCCAAGCGCCTCCCAGGGCTCCGAGGGCCGCCCCTGCGACCGGTGCGGCGCCCCCGAGCGTAGAGGCGAGCGCTCCGCCCAAGGCGTAGCCGGCCGCTCCACCCACCGCCGAGCCCGCCAGGAGAAAGGCCGGCTGCCATAAGGCCGACTGGGAGAGAGCGCCCACCTGCTGGCGCAGACCGGTCTCCTTCGCCTGCTTACCCGGGAAGAGCTGCCGATCGGGTTGGAGTTCGAGAGTAGGGGCGTCGGCCATCAACCCGCGACGCTTCACGGTCGGACCCACGAAGGCGGGCATGAAGGTGGCGGGTCGAGCGACCTTCAGGTGCCTGCTCCAGCGGGCCATCTTGTTGGACTCGGGCACCACCGAGTTGATCAGATCCACCCCGGCCGTGAAGCAGGAGTTGGTCAGGGTGTGGTACCACTCACCGACCCGGTCCTGGGTGGCCGCTTCGAGGCCCTGCTGCACCAACTCTTTCTTCTGCTCTGCGTCGAGCTGCAGCGGGTGGAGCACCAGTTTGTGGCCCCGCTGGCGACTCACTTTCTGGAGCTGGTCCGAGAGCGAACCCAGCTGATAGATCATACCGAAGCTGCGCTTCAGCCCCTTGGTCAGCCCGTACGACTCCCCTTCGGGGCGGCGGGCCTCCACCGAGAGGGCGAAACCGAAGTCCTCTCGTCCATCTGCGCCCTTGACCGCCGCGTCGTCCTCCATCTCGAAGACCAGCAGCCCGTGGGCCGCCACTAACTCTGGGGCGAAAGGCTCCAAGGCGAGATAGACGTTCTTCACCTTCGAGGTGTCGATGGTGGTATCGCCAAACTTGGGTGCCCAGTCCTTGGGCAGCCCCTTCTCTTCGAAGCCCCAACGGAAGTTGCTGACCGTGTACCGGTCCCCGTCTTTGGCCAAGAGCGAAGAGGGGCTCTGGGTCGCGTCCCAGTCGATAGCGATGTGGTCCTGCCGGTCCTGTTCGGTGATCTTGAACTCCGACCGATATCGGTCGGCCCGGGAGACCTGCTCTCGGTTGCCGATGGAGACACGGGATACGGACGGGAGTGAAGTCGCGATCTGCATATCTCTACAGTACAGTCGGGTTCTGAAAAAAAGCTCAATCGGACCGGCCACCCGCTGGCGAGGAGAGGCCCCGGCCGGGAGGGAACGGTAGCCCATGGCCATAGCCCTAGTGATACCGCTACTGCTGGGGGTTTTGCTCCACCGCCGCATCACGGCTCGCTCCGCCTGGTACGACCTGCTCGGCGGCGCCATCGCAGTGGCCGTCCTCTCACTCTTAATGGGAGTGAACTGCGGCCTCCGGGCGGGGCTATCCATGGGTTGGGCCGCCGGGCTCACCGCGGCCCTCCTAGCGGTAGCCTGCCCACCCCTTTTTCGGACCCCGAACGCACGGGAGGCCGCTCCCCGAGCAGCCCCCTGGGTGCAGCTACTACTGATCGTTCTCCTGGCGCTCTCGGTCTACCGAGTGCAGCTGCAGCGCCAGCATCTGCTAGAGGCGGACTTCGCCCTAGGCTCGACCACCCAAGGCCTGCTGCTCAGCGACCAGAGCCGGATCGCGCTATCGTCCGGAGCCGATCTCTCAGTGGTCATCTGGGCCGAGCTGGGGGGCACCGACGTCTTCTCGGCCCAAGGCGATCTGAGCGCGCTGGCTGTGGTGGGCACGCTACTTTTGCTGTTCTCGGTAGCCCAGCGCTGCTGCGGAAGCTACCGAGCGGCACTCTTGACCACCGCCCTGTGCGCCTTCGGGCTCGGCGACCCCTTGGGCTTGGGCCTTCTCGAGGTAAGCTCGCCCCGACACTGGCTCGGGCTGCTGGCCTTCGCCGCGCTGCTGAGCGCCGCCGTGCTGATGCAGGAGCGGCCCTCCACCCCCCGGGCGCTGCTGCTCGCGGGAGCGCTGGCTGCGAGCACCACCTTCAGCCCGACCTTCCTCCCGCCGGCCCTGCTGCTCCTCCCCTTCCTGGGGCTCGCCGCCGCGCGCCTGGCGGCGACCCCTCTGCGCTCGGCCCTGCCGCTGTGGGGGCTCGCCTGCGCCGTGGCCCTAGCCGTGGCCGCGACCCAGACAGACCCTTCCGTACTCCTAGCGGCTGCCGAGGCTCCTCGACGGCTCCCTCAGGTGAGCGACCTCTCCTGGGTCGTCCTCTCGAGTCCACTCTGGCTGTGGCTCCTGCTGCGGGCAAAGAGTCCGGCCACCGTCGGAGGGGCTCTGTTTCTCCTGACGGGCGCACTGCTGGTCACCACCCCCGCCCAGGGGAGCCCGCTGCCTCCGGAGAGCTTACCGTGGGCTGCCGTCCTCGACGCCACCGCCCTCTGGCTGATGGGCCTCGCGCTGAGCGGCCCGGCTGCGAGACTGCGCTGGGCGGGCGTCCACCTCGGAGCGCTCCGGGGCGGACGCCTGGAGCTGACCCGCGCGGGAGCGGGGGCAGCCCTCGCCCTACTGGCCTTGACCGCGGCCGTCGTCCACCAGAGCGACGCCCTAGCTCGAGCGCGCTCCGAGCGACCCCAGCCCCCGCCCCTGGAGGCCGAAACCCTAGCCGGACTCTCCCGGGGGCAGCGCTGGCTGGCCCGGCACCCCCAGCTGCTCCTCGACCCCATCGATCTCGAAGCCTCCTCCTGGCTCCGGGTCCGACGGTCGCCGGGAGCACGGGTCCTACTCAGCCCTTCCGACGATCCGCTCTCTGAAGAGCTGTTCGTATCCACCTTCACCGGCTCGACCGGGATGGCTTCCATCGCTGGGGAGTCCCCGGCGGCAGCTGCCCTAAGCCGCCGCTTTTGGCTCCAACCGGATCCCGAGACCCTCGCCATCCTGGACCCCGACTGGCTCTACTACCGCAGCGATGAGGGGCTCGAGCCGTCGGCCTTCCCCGCCGCCACCCTAGCCCGGCGCTTGCGCACCGAGGAGCGACTGCGCCTACTGTACCCCATCGATCGCGCGCGGCTGGCCGAGCCGCCCTCCCCCTCCCAGGAGTCCCAGGAGCCCCAAGAGTCCCAACAGAGCTCAGAACCGCCACCGCCACCGCCCGTCTCTACCATCCCCCGGCCGGACCTGCAGGTGCGGCTGCTGGCACTACAGCCCAGATCCGCTGCGGCGGCTCCTCCGAACACCATCCTGGAAGCCCAGCTAGAGTTCTCCTTCGCCGCGCCGCCGACCGGAGCGGTGGAGGTCGTGGGCGTATGGCGCTTCGATTCCAGCAGCGGCGAGCGCTCCTCTCCCCCGTTTCGGTTCCCGTTGGAGGCCGGAAGCTCGCGGCTACCGCTCCTCACGCCGGAGACCCCCGATCGATATCGTCTCAGTCTCTGTCTCGAGCGCTCCAACGGCGCCGAGAGCGCCCCCGGATCGCCTCTCATCCTAGAGGTGGGCAGCCTGGTGGTCGCAGCGCCCGGGAGCCAGCCGTGAGGGCCGGCCCCGCCCGCACATGGCTTGCCGCCTGGCTCCTCTTACTGGGGGCAGTCTGGTTAGCGGCCACCGGCCCCACGGTCCTGTCCGGCTGGAGCCTAGAAACGCTGGAAGCCTTGGCCCAAGGGCGAGGGCTCGTTCCGACCGAATTCGGCCCTACCCCACCGGAGACGGGCGTCCTCCGAGCGCTCGGAGGGCTGCCCGGCGACCCCACCGCCCTCTACTCCTGGTCGGTCTCGGCGATCTCCTTACTCGCCTGCTCGATCGCCCTGGTAGGCTTGAGCTACGGCTTTAAAAGCACGGCCGCCGGCACCTTGGCCGCCTTCTATCTGTACCTGGGACCGCCCGCTTGGCTATGGACGACGAGCATCAGCGGCGGACTCGTCCGAACAGCCTTGCTGCTCGGCTTGGTCTGCCTCCTCCGGGGAAGACCGGGCCTCACCGTCCTCCCGCTACTGGTCTGCGCGCCTTGGGACCCCGGAACGAGCCTGACCCTGTTAGCCTTGGGGATCGCCGGCTCCCTGTGGCGCTGGCATCGCGAGCGAGGCAGCGGGGAGGGCTTCGTCGCCCTTCTGGCCGCCGCCATGGTAGCGCTCCCGTGGCTCTTTAGACCCGGCTCGGAGCCGCTAGCGCTGGGGTGGTCGGACTACTCGGCCGCCACCCTTGCGGCGCTGGTGGGCTTTGCGCTGATGTACCGAAGGTCGCGGGCCGAGCGGGGGCTCCTACTCCTCGTCGCGGTCCTGTTCACCCTACCGCTCTTCACCGGAGAAGCGGAACTGGCAACGCCGATCCTGCTAGGCCTGGCAGCCGCGAACTGGGCGCGCTGGGGCGAGGGCTCGGACCTCGAGCCCGGCGCGTCAGCCCCAGCCGATAACGGTGCGCTGGTCTCCATACCGTGGAGGGTCCTAGGCGGAGCGCTCTCGATCCTTTTGCTCACCGCCCTGTCGTGGTCTGCGGCCCGATCCCTCGAGACCGCCGTTCTCCGCCCCGCGACCGAAGCCCGAGTGCCCTATTCGGCCTTGCTCCGGCCAGCGGCTTGGCGCTCTCACCTCGCCGCTCAAGCCGAAGAGCCCTGGCGCCGCGGGCTACCGCGCCCCGAGGTCAGCCCGGACTTCGCGGAGGCCCTCACAACTCTCAGCGAGAGCCTCACCCCGACTTTTTGCCTACTGACCCCGGAGGCTCCCCACGAGGACCGAACCTTGTCGCTTCTAGCGGCTTTAGCTACCGAAAAACGCTTGGTAGGATGGCTCCAAGGGCGCACCCTCTCCTCCCCGCTGAAAGCCTGCCGTCAGCTGGGGCGCAACCTGTTACTGGACGGTCCGGACCTTCTCGTGGGGCGCTCCGTCGGCCCGGAGGGGCCCGAGGGCCCGCTGGAGTGGGCCATCGCCCCCCCTCCCACCGCTCCTGAGGACAGCGCTGACCCCGATCGCTACTCGCCCATCCCACTCGGACAGCTGGTGGCCGCCGGAGGGCTCCGGCAGAGCTTCCCCCCCCGCAACGATCCGGGCGCGCTCCGGGGCTACCGTTGGGTCGACACCCGGGAGAGCCACACCGTGTTCTTCGGCTCCCACGACGGGGAGCTGGAGCTGCCGACCGCCCCCGGCGCCTACCGCGTGGTCTGCCTGAGCGCACCGGAGTCGGCGGTACGACAGTTCTCGCTGTTCCCTCCGGCCCTCACACTGTTAAACGATCAGACCGAGTTCAAGGCGGTCAGGGGGGAGCTCTTGAGCCTGCCGATGGAGCTCGAGAACCCCGGACCGGGGGTGCTCTACCTAGGGCGCTTCAGCCGCCTGCTCGTGGACGCCCCGTCGGGCGACGGGCCTGCGGCCGGGCCCGATAGCCCGAGGCGGGAGGCCTCCGCTGCTCGCATCGGACAGGCGCTGGAGTGGCCGGGCGTGCTCTACCATCGAGAACGCCTCCAGGTGACGGTCCGATTTCGAGCCCCGGAACGCCCGGGCTTCCACCCCCTCCAGGTCCACCTAGACAGTCGAGACGGTCGAGACGGCGAGACGCTCCAGGTCGAAGTCGATCCCCCCCTTCGCGTCTACGTCCGATAGCCCGCGCTCACCCTTGCGCCCGCCCGTGGAGTGGGCCCACAAAAAGTACAGCGCCCTCGTGGGGAGCGAGGGCGCTAGAGTTCGAGAGCGGAGACGACCGGTCAGGGTCGGTACGGTACGAGGGAGCCTATCAGAGCGCTCTGCGCCGAGCGATCCGTCACCCCTGCGCCGCGCACCGCCACCCAGGCGCCGTCTTCGGCGGTTTCGATCCACTGGCTCTGAAACGACTCTTTCCCGTTCTCTCGATAGTGCTCGAGATAGACCGTTCCCAGAGTCGCGTGCTCGACTAGAGACGACTCCTCCCCGGGCAGGGCGTCGCCCACACCGCCGTTGGTGGCGAGCAGTTCGAAGCGGGAGCCCGCTGGACCAGAGAAGAGAAGCTGGACGTCGACCTCCCCTTCATCCTCCTCGGTGAGCGTGACGCTTTGAACCGACCAGCCGTCGGGGAGCGCCTCCAAGACCAGCAGGTCGAAGGGCGCTCGAGCCAGACTCTCGGCTTGCGTTTCGGTTAAATAGTTAGGTAGAAAAGTCACGCGCGGCTACTCGTTCGGAACGAAAACGCGGAAGGTGGACGGGTAGTTGGTGATCTGGTTGCGCACCCGATCCGAGGCCTCTCTCCCGTTCCCCATCGCAATAGAGATGTGCCCGTGGGGTTTACCCGCACCGTTGTTCCGGTTCCATACGACCACGGCGCCCGCCGGAAGCTTGTTGAGCTGATCGCGACTGACCCTGACCTCCCGGAACCGATTGTTCTGAGCCAGCTGATCGGCGGCTTGATAAGCGGAGCCTCCGGTCAGATTCACCCCGACCTTACGCATGTGATGCTTGACCCCTCGATAGCAGTACCCGGGTTGGGCCACCGTGGGATTGCTGGAGATGCTCTGCATCAAAGTCCGAGAGATGGGCCCGTTTCCTCGGGCGCTCCCGATGTCCAACGGAGGGGCCGAAGAGAACGGAGGGTGGGCACCCGGCATCGGCATCGGGTAAGGCATCGGCATCGGGAAGCCCATTCCAGGCATGCCGGGCATACCCATCGTCTGACCCATCTGGGAGTGACAGCCGCAGCCGGGCTGCCCCATACCGGGATGCCCCTGACCCATCTGCCCCATCATCATCTGCATCATCTGCATCATCTGCATCATCTGCATCATCATGAACATGCTGCTCATCATGTTCATGCCGCCCATCATGGGCGAGCCCATCATCGGGTTCATTGCGAAAGCCATCAATTCTCTCCTATCGTGACATCAAAAAACGGGCCCTGCGTGAAATCCGAGCCTTCGTCCCTTGAAGTTTCACGCAAACAAGGGTACTGGTCAAGGGGGTACGAAAATTCGGTCCGAAGCCGGGGTTCTGGACTGTACGATCAGCCCCGCTAAGGCAAGAACATCTAAAATGCAACCCACCAATCGGATACCCAACGAGATCCCCGAGTTCGATCTCCTGCTCGCCGGTCTAGAGAACCAGGAGCCGCCGGAGCGACTCTGGGAGTACTTCGAGCAGCTCGACGCGACGCTCGGAGCGATCTACGGAGTCTATCTGTCGGAGCTCCAGTTCTTGGCCGCCGACGAGCCCCAGAACCGGGCGGCCAACGAGATCCCTCCTCTCTTTCAGCGGGTCCGGGAGACACTGAGTCCGTTGGCTTCAGCGATGGACCCGCTCGATCGCAGTCGAGCCTTGGAAGCCGCTCCCGCATTGAGGCAAGCCCTCTCGGATCTCTTTGCAGCTTTCGCTCGGATGCTCGAGCAGTACCGCGAAGGCCCGAGCTACTCCGAGGCCCCTTTCACCCAAGAGCTGCTTCGGGTGGCCCACCTATACCTAGCGCGCAGGCTCCCCTTGTCCGCCTTACTGGATCGTTTCGACACCTTCTGCATATACCACGAGCAGCTCGAGAGCACCGTAGAGCAGATGATCCCCTCGGAGCTAGAGCGGGAAGCCTTCGAAGCCAACCGGCTCGAGCTGCAAGAGGCGCTCTCCCTCCAGATGGAGGGGCTCGAAGAGCTGGAGCGCGCCCTAGACGAAGGGAACGACGGGGCCCTGCGAGACTCCCTGACCACCCTGGCCGATGCGGCCGAAGCCCTGACCGCCGTCTTCGGGCAGCTGCAGAGCGCGGACCAGTCCCAACTGACCCTCACCTGCTTTCGCTGCGGCACCGAGAACCCGGTGGACAACCGGCTCTGTGGCGGCTGCAGCATGGTGCTACCGAAACCGGAACAGGAGCGACC